>CAZPWP010000143.1:0-6360 GCA_964590295.1 uncultured Victivallis sp. | reverse complement strand
TCTTCGCCCACCGAAGAGGTCCGGAGGGCGTCCGGCCCTCCGGCTCCCGCATCTCTTGTTTCGCTTCGGCAGTCTGCCCGTCTCCCCCTCGCCATGGGGCCGGCCGGGCGCTTAGCGGAATTTCTCTCTCAACCGCGCGAAGCGCACCGTTCCGCCACCTGCGCCGCGACGTCGGCGGCGGTGAGTTTCGCTGCGCGCCGCAGTTCGGAAACCGCGCCGTGCGGAACCGGCTTCCCGGCGGGCCAGCCGAAGGCGAGCCTTCCGGCGCAGGGGAACGCGGCGAGCGCTTCGTCGAGCGCGGAACCCAGTCCGCCGACCACGACGTGGTCCTCCAGGGAAACCACCAGACGACCCGGCGCCAGTTTCCGGGCCGTCTCCCGGTCGAACGGAGCGAGAAAACGGGCGTTGACGACGGCGCAGTCGATTCCGTGTTCCCGCTTCAGACGGTCGGCGGCGTCGAGCGCGGTCCGGCACTCCGGTCCCGTCGCCCAGAGCACCGGCCCGGAATCGGAACCGGCGCGCAGAATCTCCGCGCGGCCGGTCTCGATCGGTGCGAACCCGCCCGCCATGCCGTCTTCCGTGCCGCCGCGCGGATAGCGGATCGCCACCGGGGAAGCCAGCGAACGGGCGTACTCCAGCATCGGGAGCAGTTCCGCCTCGCAGCGGGGCGCGAGAATCACCAGCCCCGGCATGGCGCGCAGAAATCCGAGGTCGTAGATGCCGTGATGGGTCGGCCCGTCCTCGACGGCGCCGGCCCGGTCGACGGCGAAGATCACCGGCAGTTGCGGCAGTACCACGTCGTGATAGATGCAGTCGAGCGCGCGCTGCAGAAAGGTCGAATAGACGGCGCAGACCGGACGGAGTCCGGCGGCGGCCAGTCCGGCGGCGAAGGTGACCGCGTGCTCCTCCGCGATTCCCGCGTCGTAGAAGCGGCGGGGAAAAGCGCGATGGAACGGTTCCAGCCCGGTGGCGGAGGTCATGCCGGCGGTGATGGCGGCCAGGTCGCCGTACCGGCCGGCGAGTTCGACCATGGCGTCGCCGAAGGCGCGGGAGAAGGTCATCGGCTTTCCGCCGCGCAGCGCTCCGGTGGCGCGATCGAACCCGGAGACGCCGTGATAGCGTTCGGGGGCGCTCGCCGCGAAGTCGCAGCCGTGTCCCTTTTCGGTGACGACGTGGACCAGAATCGGCCCCTCGAACTCCCGGACCCGGCGGAAGGTGCGCAGAAGATCCGGCAGCGAGTGGCCGTTGATCGGGCCGAAGTAGCGGAATCCCAGCTCCTCGAAGACGACGCCGGGCAGAATCAGGCTCTTGATCACATCCTCCAGCCGCCGGATGAACCGGTGGAGGGTCTCGTGGCGGGGCAGGGTCATGAGCATCCGTTTCGCGGCGGTTTTCAGCCGGTTGTAGCGGGGGCCGATGACCAGCCGGTTGAGGTAATAGGCGAGGCCGCCGACGTTTTCGGAGATCGACATCTTGTTGTCGTTGAGCACCACCACGAGGTTGCCGCCGTCGCGGCGGGCGTTGTTGAGCCCTTCGAACGAGATGCCGCAGTTGAGCGAGCCGTCGCCGACGACGGCGACCGCTTTGGCGTTGCTGCCCGCGAGCGCGTTGGCCGCCGAGATTCCGAGCGCGGTGGAGATGGCGGTTCCGGCATGTCCGGCGGCGCCGACGTCGTAGTCGGACTCCCACGAGGCGGGGAATCCGGCGCAGCCGCCCGGCCGCCGGAGGGTCCGGAAGAACTCCCGCCGCCCGGTGAGGATCTTGTGCGCGTAGGCCTGATGGCCCACGTCGAACAGCAGCCGGTCGCGGGGGGTGTCGAAACAGTAGTGCAGCGCCAGGATCAGTTCGACCGCGCCGAGGCTGGAGGCGAGGTGTCCGCCGTTCTCGCTGACCGTGGCGAGGATGAGTTCGCGGATCTTCGCCGCCGCCTCCGGCAGTTCGTCGGGGGAGAGCCGGCGCAGCTCTTCCGGAGAATTGATTGTTTCCAGATCCATCGCGTAGTTTCCGTTGATCGGTTCCGGGGGGTTCCGTAAACTGCATAATGTAGCGCAAAAGAGAGTTTTTTGCAATTCCGGATGGAGAGAATCGTCCGGCAAATTTGAATTTCTCCGCTTTTTCATGTAAAGTATGGAATTGACCACGAGAGGAACGGGAATGAGAAATGAAACGATCATCAGTTTTCCGGCGCTTCCGCTGCTGTCGCTCCTGCTGCTGCTGCTGACGGCCGGATGCGTCTTCGAACCCTATCGGGAGACCGCCGAATTCGACCTTGCCGTGAAGCCGGTGGAGACGAAACGGCCGGTGCTGGTGCTGGAGCTGCGCAACGACTCCTCTTCCGGCGTCCGGTTCCGGCGGCGCGCCGGATACCGGGCCGTCGGCGATCCCTACAACCGCTGGGCGCTGCCCCCCGGGGAGCTGGTGGCGCGCGCCCTCTCGCTGGCGCTGGCCGGAACGAACGGCGCGCCGCCGAAGGTCCTGGCCGGTTCGCTCGACTGCTTTGAACAGGACGTCGAAGCGGGCGCCTTCCGCCTCGCCGGGCGCATCGGGCCGGCGGGAGAATCGCCCGCGCAATGGAAGCGGTTCGATCTCTCCGTGCCGGTGAAGGGCGACTCCGCGGAGGCGACCGCCGCCGCCGCGTCGGAGGCGGTCCGCCGCCTCGCCGCGGCGCTCGCCGCCGGGAACTCCAGACCGTGACGGTGCCGCGCCGATGAGGAGGAAAGTCAAAACGCCCCGTTCGTTCCGCGCGCTCTGTCTGCAGGTGGGGGAGGCCTCGATCAACCTCATGGAGGAGTGCTGTCACTTCTGCCGGTTCAGCCGGGAGCTGGGGCGCGCCGCGTTCCACGGCGTCCTCCATCCCCGCCGGATCAAGTGGAAGAGCGTCGCCTGCTGCATGGACCGCTGCGGCAGCGACGCCATGCCGATCATCGCCCTGCTGGGATTTCTGATCGGCGTGATCCTCGCGTTTCAGGCGATTGTCCAGCTTGGCCGTTTCGGCGTGGAGAACTACGTGGTCAACCTGGTCGGCACGGTGATCGTCACCGAACTCGCCCCGCTGGTCACGGCGGTGGTGCTCGCCGGGCGGACCGGTTCCTCGTTCGCGGCGGAGTTGAGTTCGATGAAGGCCGACGAGGAGATCGACGCCATGGTGACGCTCGGATTCGACACCGGGCGCTTCCTGCTGCTGCCCAAACTGCTCGCGATGATTCTCATCATGCCCGGGCTGACCATCATTTCCGATGTCTGCGGCATCGTCGGCGGCATGGCGATCGTCTGTTCCATGCTCCATGTCACGGTGGCGGAATATCTTTCCAGAACGTTTGAGATCATCCAGCCGATCGACCTGACGCAGGGGCTGACCAAAAGCGTCGTCTTCGGCGTCATCGTCGCGGCGGTGGGCTGCATGAAGGGACTTTACGCCGGGCGCGACGCGCAGGGCATCGGCCGGGCGGCCACCAGCGCGGTGGTCACCGCGATCTTCATCATCGTTGTCGTCGACGCGCTGCTGACCTCGCTGTTCGGCATCGCAAGATAAGTTACTGGGGGAGAATGATTCACCATGAATGAAGCGAACAAATTCAAGCTGGGGGCGTTCCTGCTGATCGCGATCACGCTCCTGATCGTCGGATTCCTTTCCGCCGGAATCATGCAGATTTTCGCGCCGAAATACCGGGCGATGACCGTGCTCAACACCTCGGTGGAGGGGCTGGCGATCGGCTCGCCGGTCAAGTATCTCGGCATGCCGGTCGGCAGGATCACCGGCATGGCGATGCGCGGGAGCGACGGCAACATCGCGGTCTACTTCGAAATCTTCCCCTCGGCGGTGGAGGCCGGCGATCCCGACGGCGGCGGGGCGGGTCAAAATGTGCTCAACCTCTCGACGATCATGCGCAGCAGGAACATGATGTGCTTCATCAACGCCGCCGGACTCATGGGCGGCTCCTATCTGGAACTTTCGATCAACGACTCCGGCCAGCCGTCGACGCCGCACCTCGACATCACGCCGCCGCCGGATGTGAGCTACATTCCGTCGCGCCCCTCCCATATCGGCAACGCGATCCAGAACATCAGCCGCATGCTCGATGAACTGGAAAAGGTCAACTTCATCCAGCTTGCCGACAAGCTCAACGAGACGCTGGACAACATGAGCGGACTGCTCAATCAGAGCGAACTTCGCAACACCCTCAAAAGCGTCAACGCCATCTGCGACAATCTGGGAAATTCGATCTCCCGTCTCCAGACGGTCCTCTCCGACGGCAACGTGGCCAGACTGAACCGCTCCATCGGCAACCTCGACGCGGGGCTTCAGGAGTTCCGTTCCGCGCTGAACGGCAGGAGGCTCTCCGAGACGCTGGCGAACCTCGACGGCTTCCTCACCGAGGCGCGCGCGGCGATCGTCGACGCCCGCGCCGGCTGCCGGGCGCTCGGAGATCAGGCCGGCGAGGCGCGGCTCCGGCTGGAGATGGCTCTCACCCGTCTGGAGAACATGTTCAAACAGTGCCTGACGCTGGCGGAAACCCTGAGCGCCGACCCGAACCAGTTCGTCCGCGGCAGGCAGGAGACGCCGGTCCGGCCGGAGTGAGGAAGCGGAGGTCCCCGAAAATGTCCGTCGATCCGATCCTCTCCTGCCTCAACCCGGAACAGGCCGCCGCCGCCGCCGCCATGGAAGGCCCCGTGCTGGTGCTCGCCGGCGCCGGAACCGGCAAGACCCGCGTCATCACCTACCGCATCGCCTACATGCTCCGCGTCGGCGTTCCGCCGGAGCAGATTCTCGGCATGACCTTCACCAACAAGGCCGCGCGCGAAATGCGCGAGCGGCTCGCGTCGCTGGTCGACGCCTCCGTCGCCCGCCGGGTGACGCTCGGCACGTTTCACTCGTTCTGCATCCGCATCCTCCGGCGGGAGATCGCGAAGCTCGGCTATCTGCCCGCCTTCACCATCGCCGACGACTCCGACCAGCAGGGGCTGCTCAAACAGGCGGCCGGAACGCTCGGCTGCGCGCCGGGGGAGTTCCCGCTGTCGACCGTCCAGTCGATGATCGGCCGCTGGAAGAACCGGCTGGTGCCGCCGGAGGAGGCCCGGCGGAGCGCGGACACCACCTTCGAATCGGTCGCCGCCCGGATCTATGAGGAGTACCAGCTGCTGCTGGAAATGCAGAACTCCGTCGACTTCGACGACATGCTCCTGCTGGTCCACCGGCTCTTCACCGAACACCCCGACGTGCTGGAGCGTTACCGCGACCGCTACCGCTACCTCCTGATCGACGAGTATCAGGACACCAACGCGGCCCAGTTCACCATCGTCAAACAGCTGGCCGGCGACCGTTGCAACCTCTGCGTGGTCGGCGACGACGATCAGAGCATCTACTCCTGGCGCGGGGCGGACATCGGCAACATCCTCGGCTTTCCCGATCACTTCCCGGGGGCGAAGGTGGTCAAACTGGAACAGAACTACCGTTCGACCGCGCGGATCCTCAACGCCGCCAACGCCGTGATCGGGCGGAACGGGAACCGGCACGAAAAGCGGCTCTGGAGCGACCTGGGCGAAGGGGAACCGGTGCGGGTGGTCACGCTGGAGAACGGCGAGGCGGAGGCGGAGTTCATCGGCGGCATGATTCAGCAGCTCAAGGCGGAGCAGCCGGAACTCCACTACCGCGATTTCGCGATTCTCTACCGCTCGAACCATCTGTCGCGCCAGCTCGAACAGATTCTGCGGCGGCTGGGGGTCCCCTACCGGCTGGTCGGCGGGCAGGAGTTCTTCAAACGGCGCGAGATCAAGGACGCGGTCGCCTATTTGAAGCTGCTGGTCAATCCGCGCGACGACCAGAGTCTGCTGCGGATCCTCGGCACGCCGCCGCGCGGACTGGCGCAGAAGGCGGTCGACGCGTTGAAAACCGGCCGCCGGCGGGAGGGGCGGGCGATGCTGGAACTGCTCGGCGAACCGGAGTTCCGGAAACAGTTCCCCGCGAAGGCGGCCGAGGCGGCGGCGGAGTTCGCCGCGGTCTGCGCGAAGTTCCGCAAAAAGTTCGAAGAGCCCGGCAATCTCGCCGAAAAGATCACCGCATATCTCCGGGAGGTCGGCTACTCCGACGGACTCCTGCGCATCTACAAAGACCGCGAGGACGCGATGAAGCGGCGCGAGAATCTCGACGAGTTCATCAGCGAGATCGCCCAGTACGAGATCCGGCAGGAGGAACCGGCGACGCTGCTCGCCTATCTGGAGAATCTGGCGCTGCTCGAGGAGAACGACCGGGTCGAGGAGGAGTCCCCCGACGCCGACGCGGTGACGCTCACGACGGTGCACGCGGCGAAGGGGCTGGAGTTCCCGGTGGTGTTCGTCGTCGCGATGGAGCGGAACATCTTC
>CAZPWP010000142.1:0-6361 GCA_964590295.1 uncultured Victivallis sp. | reverse complement strand
CAGATTTTCAAACCCTATTTTTGAGGCAAATCGTGGCTCAAACCGGAGAAGAACCTCCCTGATCGAATCGGCAACCGCCTCCACCGCGCCGTCGTTAAAGCGCGGGTTCTTCTCATACGGATGGATCTCCGAGAGTTTCATGTTGATGATTTGCATTTCCTTCTCCTTCCGATTGGGTTAAAATAAAAGACGATATTTTAATATTCTATCTCAAAAAAAGAGATAGTTCTTCTTGAAATTGTCTCTTTTGCATGCTATTGTTAGCAATGACAGGAATAACAAGCTCGGGAGATAATCATGCTGGAAATACTCAAAAGAATGATTTTGGAGTTTCAGGAACGTCCTATGCGAAACGTCGCAACCAGAAATCTTCGTTTCCCGATGCTGGAAGGGAAAGCCACCATCATTACAGGAATGAGGCGCACTGGCAAAACAAGTTTTTGCTACCAGAAAATGGCAGAACTGATTGCTGCAGGGACGAACAAAACTCAGTTATTATATTTGAACTTTGAAGATGATCGTTTATATGGCTTCAAAGTTAACGATTGTCAAAACATCCTTGATGCATTTTACAGCCTCTATCCGGAGAACCGACAAAAAGAATGTTATTTTTTTCTTGATGAAATTCAGAATGTCGTTGATTGGGAACGTTTTGTTCGCAGACTGCTTGACACAACCGACATCCATGTCATATTGACAGGATCATCTTCCAAGCTTTTGACAGTGGAAATTGCCACTGCTATGCGTGGACGATCAATCTGTCAGGAAGTATTGCCGTTCTCTTTTGAAGAATTTCTTTATTATAAAGATGTTTTTCAGGCTGTTCCGAAAAATCTTTCCGATAACGACATTGCCCATTTGCGCCATGAGATTGAACACTATTTTCGCATTGGCGGTTTTCCCGAGGTTTACCAGTATCCCGATGTTGCGACACGCGGAGAGATTCTTCAGGAATACAGCAATATGGTTGTCCTGAAAGATGTTGTCGAACGACACAATATCTCAAATCCGACAGCTTTGAGATATCTTGTTTCATCCCTCTACAATGCCGATGCACAGAAATTCAGCGTCACCAACTTCTGGAGAACGCTCAACAAGGGCATGCAGGTAAAATGTTCTAAAAATGATCTTTTTGCCTTCATGAAATACCTTGAAGAGGCATATATTATTTTCCGTACGGAACTTCACACAAATTCTCAAAAAGCGAAACTGGTTAACCCCAAAAAGGTCTATCTGATTGATGTCGGACTTGTCAGAGCAATGCTGGAAGACCCGGAAGCCAATCGCGGATGGTTGCTTGAAAATCTGGTGTATTTACATCTGCGCCGTTCAAGGTTTGATGTTTCATATTACAACACCTTTGACAACAAGGAAGTGGATTTTTACGCGTTCAACAGAATCAGTAGAGAAAAAATGCTGATCCAGTCCACCTGGTCTCTTAGTGATCCGGAAACTGCAAAACGCGAAATTGCACCGCTGGTCACTGCCGGAACAGAGTTGAATATCAGCAAACGTATCATCGTGACATGGAATGAAGAAACTGAACTTGCTGACGGCATCAAAGTTGTTCCATTGTGGAAATTCCTGATAAACCACTATTGATTTCAGGCAGACAACTGTCCGGAAACGCCCCGCCAGCCCCATGGTGAGGGGGGAGCAGGGGGTTGGCTGGGCGCTTACGTAAGAACATAGCACGTGGGGTTGCTCAAATCCAAATGGGGCCGGCCGGGCGTTTCCCTGAGCAGGACAGCGCGGCGCTATCTGGCGCCGTCCCGGGTTTCCGCAGCGAAAAGCATTGCTTCCGGGTCCCGGGACAGGGCGAATCCGAACGCCTGATAGCGCAGTTTCCGCAGCTGGCGGAGCCGGATCGTGTGACGCCCGGCCGAGAAACCGGTCGGGCGGTTCGGCCGGCCGCGGTAGGTGCAGCCGCCGAAGCTGATCCAGCGTGGACCGTTTCCTCTTGAGCGAAGCAGGCCGAAGTCACGGAACTCCGCTCCGTCGATGCTGCCGGAAACTGCCCAGGGCGGTTCCGGCATTTTGAGGAACATATAATACTCCCCTGACTCCGGCACATCGACGGTCAGGGTGGTTTCGCCGTTCACCTGCGGCGAGACGGTTCCGTAGATCACGCCGGCACGGGTGCGGGCAAGCAGCTCCGGGTTCCGGGTGGAATCGGCATAGACCGACACCGGTCGGGAGAACCCGTCCGGCAGCCGCACCAGAAAGGCGCCGGAGTGAAGCCGCGCCGTGTCGATCTCCGCCGGATCGATGGAGACCGTCAGCGTGACCGGCGTTCCGTATTCGATCGTTCCCTGTTCCGGCTCGACCCGGAAGTAACGGCTTTCCGCATTGCGGCAGATCCGGAAGGCGGAGCGGAATCCGGGTTTTGTCGCGGTCAGCGTCACCTGTTGCGGCCGGAGATCGCGACGGGAGTCGACGGCGAAGGCGATCCGGGCGACGCCGGTACGGATGGGAACCGGCCGGAGCGGCAGGTCGGTGATCGTCTCCGGCTGGAATGCGCCGACGGAAGGAGTTTTTCCGGTCAGTCCGGGAATCTCCACGCCCTCTCTGCTTCCGGGGGAGCCGGGGCGGAGCATGAAGTTGCCTCCTGCGGCATCGACGAATTCCGGTTTCGCGTCGATGCCGTGTTTCTCCTGATTGCGGTCGCTGCGATACCGGGCCAGCGGACGGAACCCGGAACGGCTGCTGTAGAGGAGGTCGCCGTCGAAGTCGTTCCGCCCTTTGGAGAAAATGCCTTCCAGCAGGTCGCCGGTCACGTCGAAGAGGTTGTTGCGACCGACTCCCTTGAGGAGGTTGCCCAGAATCTTCCACTCCGCCGCGCTGCCGCCGTAGCCGGAAGCAGCGTTCCAGTCGCCGCGGATCGTGTTGTGAAAGAAGAAGAGCCGACCCGATCCGGCGACGGAATAGTTGTTCTTGAGGCCGCTGCCGGTCAGGCCGTAGACATCCCCCGGCTCGCAGAAGAGGTTGCCGACCAGATAGGAGGGGCCGGCAAGGCAGGGAGCCGTACTGACGCCGCAGAGCATCCCTTCGGTCTTGTTGTAGAGAAAGCGGCAGTTCATCTGCCCGCCGTCCAGCTCCATCCCGTCGTCATTGCCGAAGGCGAAGTAGTTGCCGACAATCTCCGCGTCGCGCCAGACGCTGCCGTAGAGCGAACCGTTCGCCCAGCCTTCCACCGCATCGTTCCACCGCCGGGCGTCGCTGCCGAGGAAGTCGTTGTAACGGAGCGTCACCTGTTCCGCGTCGCCGACGAAGATACCGTTCGGACCGGCCGGGTGGCTGTAGAACCAGCTGTTCGCCGTGCCGCGCGGGTCGTGAATATAGCAGCGCTCCACCCGGATGTCGCGTCCGCCGAGGATGCGGATCCCGGCATCATTGTTGATGACGCCGCCTTTTTCGTCGTAGAATTTTCCGTCGCGTTCCACCCGCATGGCGCCGATCCGGCCGAATCCGGCGATGTCGCAGTTGAGCACCGCGATGTGCGAAGCATGCGAGAGATTGATTCCGTTGACCTGTCCGCCCCGGATGGTGAGATTTTCAAAGACCAGGCAGGAGGCGCCGTCCACCAGAATGACATCCCGGCTCCGGTTGCCGCCGTCGAGCACCGTTCCCGGTCTGGCGGTGTAACGGATGTAACCGCCGGGAGTGCCGGATTCCCGGATCACCAGCGGCAGCGGCGTATCCGGACCGAGTTCAATGGTCCTGGCGATCGGAATTTTCGGAGTCCGGGTGCGAAATTTCCGCTCGAGCGTTTCGCTTCCGCCGTTGTCGCTGACGGTCAGACGCAGCTCATAATCGCTCGCTTCGGCGAGTTTGAGCAGGCTGCCGCGGGCGGCACGCTCCTCCGGGCTGTAGACGAGATCGAGAGCCGGAGTCCAGTGTGAATCTCCCGCGCGGCGGAAGCTGAGCTGCGCGGAAAAGCGCTCTTCATCCGTTGCGGTGCAATTGTTGAGATAGATGCTGCACACCTCAAATCCCGGCACCAGTTCCAGACGCGGACGGTTGGAGGAGAGCGCCGCCTCTTTCACCGTTTGCAGTTTCAGGTCGAGAAAATCGACGACGGCGCCGGTATTCTCCTCGGAGAAGATCGGGCGGCAGAGCAGCTCGACCCGGTCCGCTTCGCGCGGGGTGAATTTCACCTCCAGCCGGGATTCCGGCGCGAGGTTACGGCGGGAGTCGAACCGGCGGAGTTCCTTGCCATCCTTGAAGAGCTTGACGGTGAGGCAGGCGACTCCGCTGCGGGAACTTTTGACAACGGCACTGAAAATCTGCGCTTCATCCGCCGGGAGGCCGCGGACCGATTTGACGATCGAACCGTAAAAGCCGGCCTTGACCGCGATCCGGGTTCGAAGCCCGCCGGGGATTGATTCCGTCGGGTGCTCCGCCGGCTTCAAATTGATCCAGCCGTCGGGAAGTGAAACGGCGGCCGGAACGAGGCGCAGATCCCGGAAGGTGGCGGATTTTTCGAGGAGCCCGGCGGAAAGCTTCGTCCGGCAGTGGACCGTGAAGGCGTCGGCCTCCGCCGGGTTGAAATTCACCGTCAGCAGCTGCTTGTTTGAGGTGTTGAGCGGAGAGCTGATCCGTTTGATCTCCTTGCCGGCCCGGAACAGTTTGACCGAAAGGTAGGCCATCTTCGGCTGATCGGCCTCAACCGTGGCGGCAAAACGCCATGTCACCCCCTTCGGCGGATTTTTTACGCGCTGTTCCAGCGAGGAATCCTGCGCGCCGGCACGGAGGATCTTCAGCGTGATTCCTTTCGGCGGCGCGGCCTTGAGTTCGACCGCTCCGGTACTTTCACGCCAGCCGACGGGAGTTCCGGCATGAAACCGGCCGAAGTCGGCGTTGACGATCTCCACGGCGGCGAGAGGAAGCGCCGCAAGGAGTACTGCGAAGGTCGGAAGTTTCATCCGGATCATCCTTTTATTTATAGTCGTCATGCCAGAGATAATCGGCGTCTTTGCTGGCGTAGGAACCCGAAACGATGCCGAGCAGTTCCTGATGACGCTTGTTGCCGGCATGGAGATCGGCATACAGGATGTTGCCGGATTCATTGTGGCGGCGGATGATCTGCTTGGGGTCGTATATGTTATAGTAGGTACTGTTCGTTGAGCCGTCGATGTTTTCCTTGGCAGCGTCGGCGGCCAGCAGACGCCGCGAGGGGTGTTTTACCCGGCGGAGCACATGGCATCTGCCATCATCTTTCCCCAGGGCCGTCGCGGTATACACCAAGTAGGTATTGAAGGAGTAACTGGCGTTGAGAATTTCATAGCTGTAGATGCCCGAGGGGACGATCTCTTCCATCCCATAATTACGCCCGGCCGGGCATACCGCGATCCTGGGCGTCCGGAGATCCTTATCACTCAGAGTGCCGCCGTCACTTACACTGTCGTCGATGAAACCGCCGATATATGGGGCCAGGGTAGCGCGAGCCCAGGAGGGATTCGCCGGACCGTAGACATATTTGAAAAGAGTTCCGGAGGATCTGTAGTACATGGAGATGGTGCCGTTGTTGTCGTCGGCGTATGCGTTGCAGGCCATGCCGAGCTGTTTGAGATTGGAGAGGCAGGTGGCCCGCTGCGCGGTCGCCCGCGCCTTGTTCAATGCCGGCAGCAGCAGCGCCGCCAGAATCGCGATGATCGCGATAACGATCAGGAGTTCGATGAGAGTGAATGCCCTTGTCGCCTGAAGGCCGGAGAGTTTCCCGCAATGCGTTTTTTCACGACATGTCCACGAAAAATATCCGTCAAGAAAAATCCTTTTTTCCATTTTCCATATCCCCCCGGCCCGGTTTATTGCAAAATCACGAAATACCAATCTTTCTGTATGCCGATTCCATTTCATCTCCGCCTCCTTTCTGTTCAAGAAACGATATATTCAGATCAAGTTGATCTGAAAATCATGAGTTCTCCGAAGAAATCGTCTCACTACTTCATTCCGGTCAGCCGCCATCTCCGGGGCAATGCGCCGGTCACACCGGGCTGCGCAAATATCAGGAGCTCTCCGACCAGCGCCGGCGTGCCGTTCCGCAGAATCCGGCTGTTAATCATGTTGCAAATAACCGGCCTGCCGAAAAAGCAACTCCCGCGTCGAGTACCACAACTTTCGGAGCTGCATTCATCGTCTGTCATCATCCTTTTGTTTCAAGGTTACCGAGCTTTTCCAAAAATAATTTTACCACAGGATACTTGAAATATCAAGAGTAACGATGTATTATGATTCGTAATTTTGTTGCAATTCCATCGGGAAAGAGTAAAATGGAGGTTCTTCGACGGTTCTTGCCGGAATTGAACGTATTTTGAGAAAAACGCCGCGATGAAATGGAAAAAGGCCGACATCGCTCTGA
>CAZPWP010000141.1:0-6393 GCA_964590295.1 uncultured Victivallis sp. | reverse complement strand
CATGTCCAGGACGCCGAGATGGTGATCGAGAAAGCGAAGCGGAAGGTCGAATACAAGCAGGATGTAGTGATTCTCCTCGACAGCATCACCCGCCTCGCCCGCGCCTACAACACCCTCCAGCCGCACAGCGGCAAGATCCTCACCGGCGGCGTCGACGCCACCGCGCTCCACAAGCCGAAGCGCTTCTTCGGCGCGGCGCGCAACATCGAGGGGCACGGCAGTCTGACCATCATCGCCACCGCGCTGATCGAGACCGGCAGCCGGATGGACGATGTGATCTTTGAGGAGTTCAAAGGCACCGGCAACATGGAGCTGCACCTCGACCGGAACGTCTCCGACCGGCGCATCTACCCGGCGATCAACGTCGAAAAATCCGGCACCCGCAAGGAGGAGCTGCTGTTGCATCCGGATGAGCTGAGCAAGGTGTGGCTCCTGCGCAAGGCGATCAACGGCGTGCCGCCCGCGGAAGCGATGGAGCTGCTGCTCGGCCGTCTGAAGAAGGTCCGGAGCAACATCGAGTTCCTGCTGACACTCAAAGCGGAGAACTGATCCGGAGGCGGTATCATGGCCGATCACAACAAGAAGAAACCCGCCGTATCGACCTATCTGTTGTTCTTCGTGCTGATTCTGGTGCTCGCGGCGGCGGCGGTGCTGCTGCTGCCGGTCTACCGCGACTACCAGAAGAAGCAGCAGGAGCTGGCGGAGGCCAACGCGCGGCTGAACGACCGGAAAGAGGAGAGAACCGAACTCTCCGCCGAAGTCACCGCACTCGGGCGCTCCCGGGAGGCGGTCGAAAAGGTCGCCCGGGAGAAGTTCGGCCTGGTCAAGGAGGGCGAAACGGTATTCCGTTACGATCCGCCGGCGAAAAGCTCCGACGACGACCGCCGGAAAGAGTGACCGCCGCCACGCCACGCCGCCCTGCAGCATCGGCCTTTCCCTTCCGCGGGGCACGCCTTGCGGAAGGGATTTTTTCGCTCCGCCGCCCGGGCCGATCGTTCCTGAAAATTTTTTCTTTTCTCCCTTGATTTTCTTCGAACTTCGCTTCTATTGTTAGTGAATGATAACTAACAAAAGGAGATTCAGCGATGGAACTGACCGGGCGACAGCAGGAAATTCTGACGGCGGCGCTGGAACTGACCGCAGCGGGCGGCATCCGGCAGCTCACGATCCGGAATCTGGCGGAGAAGCTGGGCATCACCGAACCGGCGATCTACCGGCACTTCCGGAGCAAATCGGAGATCATCCGGACTCTGATCGGTGAGTTCGACCGGGGAATGCCGGAACTTCCTCCCGATCTTGCCGGATTCGAGGCGATCGTGCAGTTCGCCAGGAACCGCTTCGCGCAGGTGGCGGAACAGCCGCCGCTGGCGAAGGTGCTTTTCGCCGAGGAGCTGTTTCAGGAGGATCCGGAATTCCCGCGCCTGCTGCTCGAGATGATGCACCGTCACCGGAAGACGCTCGGGAAACACTTCCGCGAAGGGCAGCGCTCCGGAGAGATCCGGGCGGACATTCCGGAGGAGATGCTCTTCCGGCTGGTCTTCGGGCCGGTCCGGCTGCTGGTGAAGCAGTGGGGGCTCTCCGGCGGAGCCTTCGACCTGCGCAGAAAAGGGGAGGAGCTCCTCCGCGCCCTGCGGACATTACTGACTCCCTGACCGTTCAACATCAAATCATTGACAGCGATGGAGGAAAACAATATGAAGAGAAAAATCATTCAGATCGACGAGGCGAAATGCAACGGCTGCGGACTGTGCATCCCCAACTGTCCGGAAGGGGCGCTCCAGCTGATCGACGGCAAGGCGCGGCTGGTCAGCAACCTCTTCTGCGACGGACTCGGCGCCTGCATCGGCGAGTGCCCGCAGGGCGCGATCGAGGTCGTCGAACGGGAGGCGGAAGCCTACGACGAGTGCAAGGTGATGGAGAACATCATCCGGCAGGGGCCCAACACGATCAAAGCCCATCTGAAGCACCTGAAGGAGCACGGTGAATTCAAGCTGCTGGAGACGGCGGTCGCCTGCCTCCGGGAGCGGGAGCTGCCGGTGCCGGATCTGCAGGAGGCGGGGGAACTGCCCTGCGGCTGCCCCGGCACGCCGGCGAAGCGGCTCGCGCCGCGCGCAGCGGATTCCGTTCCGGCGGCGGCGGTCCCCTCCGCGCTGCGGCAGTGGCCGGTTCAGCTCCAGCTGCTTAATCCTGACGCGGAGTACTTCGACGACGCCGACCTGCTGATCTCGGCGGACTGCGTCGCCCACGCGTTCGGGAATTTCCACCGGGAGCTGCTCGACGGCCGCATCCTCGTCGTCTTCTGCCCGAAGCTGGACCACTGCACCGGAGAGTACGTGGCGAAGCTCGCGGAGATCTTCCGCCGCCACCGGATCCGGTCGGTCACCGTCGCGCGGATGGAGGTCCCCTGCTGCGGCGGCACCACCGCCATCGTCGAACAGGCGATGGAACGCGCCGGGCAGCGGATTCCGCTCACGGTCCGGATCGTCGGCATCGACGGCGGGATGCGCGGCTGATCCCGCCGGTTCAGAGCCGCCGGAGGAACACCGCACGGAGCAGCTGGAACTCCCCGGCGAAGGCGCCGGGCAGTTTCACTCGGATCTCCCGTTTCCACGGCGACAACAACCAGTTCGGCGAGGTGTCCAGCGGGATGAGGTAACAGTTCGAGCCGCCCCAGAATTCGATCCACGGCTGCCCCTTTCCGGCGAGCACATCTTCCCACAGCACCCGGAAATCGCGACCGACGATCGGACGGTCGAATTCGAGCAGCAGGAAGTCTCCCGGGGCACCGCCCGCCTCCAGCCGCAGCTCCGCCCCGCCTGCAAACGCCAGAAAACGGCCATCCCCGCCGCTGCGCAGATTCGCTCCGGCCGACACCCGCGCCGAAACCGGATCCGCGAGGCGGGGCGCGAGCAGTTCCAGCGAAGCGCCCCAGGTGAAGGGATAGGCGTCTATCTTCGGATCCTGAAACGCCTCCGCCGCCAGCGCCGCGTCACCGATCGAGGCGGCCTCCACCAGCGGCACGTTCTTCAGCCGCGCCTCGGAGCCGCGCCGGATCATCCAAATCCGGCCGCCGGTATCGCGGAACGGCACATACTCCGCCAGAAGATACCGGTAGAGCGCATGGGCCCGGAACGGCAGCCGCCCCTCGTAGAAGTTGACGTCGCGCCCCTTCACCAGCACCAGGAGCGGTCGAGCAGCCTTCACCTCCCGCACCAACCGCTCCACCTGCGGGCGCGAGGCGATGTAGTTCCACGCCGGATAGGAGACCGGCGGACGGCGACGGAAGTAGGCGTAACCGGTGGCGTTGTTGGTCATGTCAAGATAGCTCTCCTCCGGCTTGAGCACCTGATCGAGCAGCGCCTTCGTTCCGATGAGATGGACGAGATGGTCCGGCTGGATCGAGGCGGCACGTCCGAGCATCGGGAACCCCGCCTTTTCCAGATCGACGACGTTCTTCGGTTCCGCGATTGTCTCAGTGCAGTTGCTCCAGAAATTCCGCCAGTCGTCGCACTGCACGCCGTACAGTCCGAGCGCGACCGCCCAGCAGCAGAGCAGCGTGCGGCGGCGTTTCAGCCCCGGTACCAGCCACGGCACCAGAAATCCGACGAACAGCCCGGAAACGGTGAAGATGCGCGACGTGCGGCCCGGATCGATCCGCCCCCCCGCCCGCTGAATGAGCAGAATCGCCAGAATGAGAATCGCCGAACAGCCGAGGAAGCGAAGTTCATCGCGCACCGTTCCCCGCCGCTTCCGGAGGAGGAAGAAGAGCGCCATCGCGCCGACTGCGAGCCAGCCGAAGCGGACGAACTGCCAGAACAGGCCCAGCGTCACCGCGCCCTCCAGCTCCCGGGAGCTCATCCACGGAACGCAGTGAGCCAGCGTGTAGACTCCGGTCTGCTCCAGCAGAATGCACAACATTCCGCCGATGATCCGGTAGAACGGAGTCAGCAGAAGCAGCAGTGACACAGCAGCGACCACACCTGCAGAGAGAAAAAACGCCCGGCGCTGTTCCGTCACCGTCCGCCACAGCTGCCGGAGCAGCAGCGGCAGCATCGCCAGCACCATCGCCGCGGTATCGGTCAGAGAATAGAAGATGCCGAAGAGCCCGAGCACACCGAAGAGCCAGAGCCAGCGGACCGGATCACGGTACCGTTCCGGTTCGGTCAGGAAGAAGAAGAAGGCGATCGCCGCCGCCAGTCCGGCGCCGATGCCGCACCCCAGCCCGGCGATCACCAGCACGGCCAGGAGTGCAACCACACTGCCGCACCTGCGGCGGAGCGGCGCCAGCAGGAGCGCGATCACCGCGAGGTCCGCCAACTTCTGCCCGGTGCCAAACAGCGAAAAATCATGCCCCCGGAAGAGCCAGACGAAGAACCCGGGCAGGTAGTTGATCAACCCGCGCGACGGAATGTAGTCGAGGTAGGGTACGCACCCCATCGTCTGCCAGAGATACCACGGAAGCACCACTTCACCGTTGTGGTAATCATCCTGCCAGATTCCCGGCCACCCCTCTCTGCCGGCCAGCAGAGAGGCCGCTACGGCGAGCAGAATCAGCAGCGGCACCGGGAAGCCCCCTCCGGCCGCACGGCGGAACGCCCGCACAAGCGCGAACCAGGCGATTCCGGCCAGAACCCACACCAGCAAGGAAAGTGTCCAGTGAAACCCCGGATCAAACCAGCTGCCGTCACGGCGCTGCAGCGGCGGCGGAAGAAGGTAGAGAAAGAGCAGCGGAATCCCGAGCTGGGCGGCGAAGAAAAACCGGTCACAGCTCCGCGGCAGCGGGTGTTTCCAGACCAGCCAGAGCAACAAACCGAGCACGGCGAGATAGAGCTGGCAGGAGAACGGCTCTCCCCCGCTCCAGACCCGCTGGTGAAAAAACCGGAGCCCGGCCAGCGAGAGGGGTATGAGCAGCAGTCCGGCATAGCAGCGTTCCGCCGTGCGGGAGGCCGCGGCGGCATCCCCGGGGCGCATCACCGCCAGCGCCGGAAAAGCGAGCACCACCGCCGGCAGCGGAAGCGTGGTGAGCGGCTCCAGCGAGCCGACCGTCACCGCCTGCCCCGCCATGACGAAGCCGGGCAGCAGCGAATAGAGGCCGATCCGGGAGAGAATCGCCGCGTATCCCGGCTCCGCAGCGAGCCGCCGGTACCAGCGGCCGAGCAGAAACGCAGCCGCGCCGAAGACCGCCAGCCCGACATATTCGGCTGTGTACTCGAAACTCTTGGGCATGCCGGACATGCCGAGGAATCCGCCGATGAAGTCCCTATACGGTTCGGCTTCCAACCGCATCGTCCGCCAGTAGAACCCGCCCGCCGCCAGCGCGAGAATTCCCGCCTGTCCGAAGAGGGCGAAACGCACTCCCGCCGGAAGCGGAATTGCCGCCGCCCCTTTCCGGGGAGCGGAACAGAGCCAGAACAATCCGGAAACCAGCAGCATCAGCAACAGGGGAATGAACATCGAAAACACCTCGTATCACATTATGGACAACTTCACCCGGCGGCAGCCGGGCTCCGTCCGCCGGAGCAGCCGTTCCGCCTCCGCGAGCACCCGTTCCGGCGCCACCGCCGCCATGCACTCCGCCGCCCGGCCGGAACAGCGGCTCCGACCGACCGCGTGCACGCACGGGGAGCAGGCCGCCTTCACCCGGATCACCGTCTCAACGAGCCACGGCGAAGGACGCAGCAGAAGTTCCGGCTCGGTCGCCCCCCAGATGCTGAGCACCCGCCGCCCCGTCAGCCTCGCCCAGTGCAGCGGCGCGCTGTCGATGCCGACGAAGAGCGCGGAGCGGTGAATCCCGGCCACCGACTCCCGCAGCGAAAGTCTGCCGCAGCCGGAAAAGGCACGCGGCGCGAGTTCCGGCGGCAGCGCGTCGAGAATCTCCCGGGCGTGCCCGACATCCTTCGGCCCGCCAATCACCATCGCGCGCCAATCCGGGTGCGCCGCCAGAAATCCGGCGAGAAACTCGCTCCACGCAGCGAACTCCCAGCGCCGGAGAAAGCTCAACGTGCTGCAGAAGGGCGCCGCCACCAGCAGGGGTTCCGATTCCGGCGGCGAAGCGACCGTGCGGCCGATCTGTTCCCGCAGCGCCTCCGACTCCGGCAGCGGCGCGGCCAGGAGTTCCGCCAGCGCATCGTAGCGCTCGAAGCCACCCCCCCCCCGACGGTTGAAGGGGAGCACCGCATCGTAGCATCCGGCGACCGTATTCTCGTTCTCCAGATGGAATCCCGCCCGGAATCGGCCGCCGGCCAGCATCGCGCAGAAAACCGCAACCCGGGAATAGACCTCAAGGTTGAGCGAGAGTTCCGGCCACAGTTTCCGGCAGCGGAGCAGAATGGCCGCCAGCGACAACGCCAGCCGGAACATGCTGCGGTCATCGACCGCTTCAATCCGGTCGAA
>CAZPWP010000140.1:0-6489 GCA_964590295.1 uncultured Victivallis sp. | reverse complement strand
GTCGAGCGGTGGGCGGACGTCGGCTTCGGCGTCTCCAAGGCGAATTCCGGAATCATTCACGGCGGGTTCCACCACCCGGTGACCAGCCTCAAAGCGAAGCTGGAGATCCTCGGCAACCTCGAATTCGAAAAACTCCAGTACGAACTGGGCTTCCCCTTCGAACGCAACGGCATCGTCGTGGTCGCCTTCCGCGAGGAGGAGATGGCCGTCGCGCGCAAACTCTACGCGCAGGGCGTCGCCAACGGCGTCCGCAACCTGGAAATGTGCGGGCGCGACCGCCTGCTCGAACTCGAACCCAAACTCAATCCCGAAGTGATCGGCGGTTTCTTCTGCCCCAATGGCGGCACCATCGAGCCCTGCCGCTACGTCTTCAGTCTGGTCGAGGGAGCCCGCCGCAACGGCGTCGAACTCTACACCGGCTTCGAAGTCTCCGCTGCCGAAAACGACGGCGACTGCTGGCGCATCACCGCCGCCGACGGCCGCACCATCCGCGCCCGCTACGCAGTCAACGCCGCCGGACTCTTCGCCGACCGGGTTTCCGCTCTCTTCGGCGGGGAATCCTTCACCATCCATCCGCGCAAGGGCGAAGAGTATCTGCTCGACCGGAACAGTCCCGCCCGCCCCCGCCGGGTGATCTTTCCGGTGCCGACCGTCCATTCGAAAGGGGTGCTGGTGATTCCGAGCGCGGAAGGGACCACGATGATCGGTCCGACCGCCGATCCCTGCGAAAACAAGCTCGACACCTCCACCAGCGCCGACAACATGCAGCGGATCCTCTCGCTGGTGTGCCATATGGTCAACGGGGTCTCGCCGCGCGACCTCATCACCTCGTTCGCCGGACTGCGCCCGGTGCTCGATTCCGAAGACTTCTACATCGCCCGCTCGGAAAAGGCGCCCCGCTTCATTCAGGTCGCCGGAATCCAGTCGCCGGGCCTCACCGCCTCCCCCGCCATCGGCGTCTACGTCAAGGACCTGCTCAAACAGGCCGGCCTGACGCTGGTCGAGAAGGAACAGATTCAGTACGAACTCGCCCCCCGCCACGAGGCGCGCCACGAGACGGTCGAGGCGCTCGACCGGCTCCACAAGACCGATCCGGCCTGGACCCGCATCGTCTGCCGCTGCGAAAAGGTCTCCGAAGCCGAGATCGTCGAGGCGATCCGCAAGGGGCACACCACGCTCGACGGCATCAAGTTCTACACCCGCGCCGGAATGGGCCGCTGCCAGGGGGGCTTCTGTTCGGCGAAGATCATGAAGATTCTCAGCCGGAAGACCGGCATCCCGATGGAGGAGCTGACCAAAAAGGGCGGCAACAGCCGCCTGCTCGGCGGACGACTCGGCACCCTCCCGGTCGAATCGCAGAAGGAGGAAACCTTATGATTCAGCACAGAACCTGCGACGTCGCCGTCATCGGCGCCGGTGCGGCCGGACTCGCCGCCGCCGCCGAATGCGCCCGTTCGGGCCTTGTCGCGCTCGCCATCGACCGCGAGGGGTTCGCCGGCGGAATCCTCCGGCAGTGCATCCACAACGGCTTCGGCCTGCATTACTTCAAAGAGGAGCTGACCGGCCCGGAATACGCGCACCGGGTGGAACTTCAGGCGAAGGAGTCTGGAGCGGAATTCGCCCTCGGCCACACCGTGAACTCGATCGAACGCAATGAGGACGGCATCTTCACGCTGACCACCCTGTCTGCCGCCGACGGCGTCACCCGGCTCGACGCGCGCACCGTCATTCTGGCGATGGGCTGCCGCGAACGAAGCCGCGGCAATCTGGCGATTCCGGGCACCCGTCCGGCCGGCATCTTCACCGCCGGCTCCGCCCAGAAACTGCTCAACATGGAGGGCATGCTGCCGGGACGCAGCGCGGTAATCGTCGGCTCCGGCGACATCGGGCTCATCATGGCGCGGCGGCTCCGCTGGAGCGGTGTCGAAGTCAAGGCGGTAGTTGAAATCATGCCCGTCCCCTCCGGCCTGCCCCGCAACGTCGCGCAGTGTCTGGAGGACTTCCATATTCCGCTCTGCCTCGAACACTCGGTAGTCGGCATCCACGGCCGCGAACGAGTCGAATCGGTCGACGTCGCCCCGCTCCGGGACGGTCTTCCGCTCATGGAACAACAGTTCCGCATCGACTGCGACACACTGCTCTTCTCGGTCGGGCTGCTGCCGGAGAACGAACTCGCCGTTCCGCTCGGCGTCGCCATCAATCCAGCCACCGGCGGCGCGATCGTCGACGCCGATTTTCAGACCAGCGTGCCGGGGGTGTTCGCCGGAGGAAACGTCCTGCACGTCCACGACCTGGTAGACTTCGTTTCGCTCGAAGCGACGGCTGCGGCCCGCGCGGCGGTGCGTTACCTCGCCGGGGACCGCCCCGCCGAACGCGGCACGGTGACGGCGAAGGCCAACCTCAAGTACGCCATCCCCAACTACTTCACGCCGCGACGGGACACCCGTTTCTTCTTCCGGCCGCTGCTCTGCTGCGAAGAGGCTGAACTCGAAGCCACGCTCGACGGCGAAGTGATCTGGAAACGGCGCTATCGTTCGATCCGTCCCGCCGAAATGATGACCGCCGATATTCCCGGGACCCTTCTCGCCGCGCCCGGCGCCCTGCGGTTCCGATTGACCTGCAAAGAGGAGCAATCATGCTGAAAAAACAGTTTCTCTGCATCTGCTGCCCGACCGGCTGTCGGCTGACCGCCGAACGGGAGAATGAAACCGCATCCTGGAAGATCTCCGGCAACCGCTGTCCGCGCGGCGCGGCCTACGCACAGGAGGAACTCGCCGATCCGCGCCGGGTGGTCACCGCCACGGTCGCGTCGGATTCGCCGTCGATGCCGCGCATTCCGGTACGCACCAGCCGCGGACTGCCGCGCCGCCACATCGACGCGCTGCTCAACCGTCTCTACCGCCTGCAGGTGAAAGTGCCGGTTCACTGCGGCGACATTCTGCTTGAAAATGTGGAAAATACCGGAGTCAATGTTATATTTTCTTCGGACTGTGAAAGGTAACTCTGAAACTGAGGAATACGATCATGGCAGTTCAATTTGTTGCACACCGGGGAGAATCCGAAGCTGCCCCGGAAAACACGCTGGAATCCTTCACCCTGGCCTGGGTGCGCGGCGCCCGCGTGATCGAGGGGGACTTTCATCTGACGAGCGATGGGGAAGTGGTCTGTATGCACGACAGCAACGCAGGGCGCACCTGCGGCATCAAACGCGAACTTGCGGAACTCACGCTCGCCGAAATCAAGGCGCTCGACGCCGGCGCGTGGAAAGGGCCGCAGTGGCGTTTCACCCGGGTGCCGACGCTCGCGGAGGTGCTCCGCACCATGCCGGATTACGGGGAGATCTACATCGAACTCAAGAGCGTCGGCCCGATCGTCGACCGGCTCCGGGAGATCTTCGCCGCCTCCGGTCGCCGTCCGGAACAGCTGACCTTCATCGCCTTCGACGAGACGACCATTGCGGCGGTGAAACGGCTCTTTCCGGCCCACCGCGCCTACTGGCTCACCTGCAACGAGCGCGAGGACCGCGGATTTCTCTACACGCCCGACGAACTGGCAGCCAAACTCAGTTCGCTCGGCGTAGACGGGATCGATCTGCTGGAAAACAAGGCGACGCCGGAGTACATCGAAACACTCCACAAAGCCGGTTTCACCTTCCACGTCTGGACGGTGGATCAGCCGGAGCGGGCGAAAACCCTGATCGGCCTGGGCGTCGACTCGATCACCAGCAATCGCGCCTACGCCCTTCGGCAGGAGCTGAACGCCTGACCGAGAAACCGCATTTGCCACCGCCCGATGAAGCGGAGCGTCAGCGCCCGCGCATCTGGGAGGGAGGGGTGCCCATGTATTTGAGAAAGACTTTCCCGAAATAATTCTGATCCCGGAAGCCGGTCGCCTCGGCGATCTCCTTGACTGAAACCACGCTCTCATGAAGCATACGCATGGCGATCTGGAGCCGGAACCCGGTCAGGTACTCCTGCGGCGGCATTCCGCAATGGCGGGAGACCAGCCGGGCCAGCGTCGAGCGGTGGATTCCGAGAATCGAACTCAAACTCTGCACCGAGAGTTCCGGATTGTCGTAACGCTCCTCCACCAGCTGTTTGAAGCGCTGTACCACACCGCTCTCCTCTCCGGCGGGCGGAAGCATCGCCAGCGTCAGGATTCCATACGCGGTCGCTCCCGCCCGGTACTCGCCGTCACGGCCGAGGTCACGGATTTCCCGGGCAAGCTTCAGGAAAAGCTCTCCCGGACAGGGATTTGCCGGGCGGGCACGCCGTTCGAGCCGGAAGCTGTCGATCAGAAATGCGACGCCCGGCCCATCCAGCGTCAGCCACCAGTAGTCGAATGTGTCGGACCGGGCGACGATCTCATGGCGGTCTCCGGGGAAATAGAAGCAGACCTCGTCCGGATTCAACATCCACCCCGACTCGCCGGAACCGAATTCCCCGCAGCCGGAAACGCACCAGTACAACTCCAGAATCGGTTTGACCAGCGGCTTATCATGCCACCCCTTCGCAACGATATAATGGCCGGTCGAACGAACTTGTACCGGAGCATGGATGGTTCCGGTCGAATAGGGGCGGTAAAGTTCCATTTTACTCTTTCCCGATGGAATTGCAACAAAATTACGAATTATAATACATCGTTACCATTGGTATTTCAAGCATCCTGTGGTAAAATTATTTCCGGACAAACTTGGTAACCTTGGCAACCTTGAAACAGTAAAGGATGATTACAGACGATGAATGCAGGTCCGAAAGTTGTTGTACTCGGCGCGGGAAGTTACTTTTTCGGCAGGCCGGTTATTTACAACATGATTACCAGTCAGATTCTGCGGAACGGCACGCTGAAGCTGGTCGACACCGATCCCGCGGTGCTGGAAACCATGATGAACATCGCCCGCCGGGCGAAAGAGGCTTCCGGAGCGCCGCTCCGTCTCGAAGGCTCCACCGACCGGCGCAAGGTGTTGGAGGAGGCGGACTTCGTCGTCCTGTCGTTTTCCTGCCGCAACGCCTACTACCGGGAACTGGATACTCGCATTTCGAAAAAATACGGCGTCACCATGTGTTCAAGCGACACCATCGGCCCCGGAGGAATCTTCCGGGCACTGCGGGAACTGCCGGAAATTCTCCGGGTGGCGGATGACGTCCGCCGCCTCGCGCCGAACGCCTGGCTGATCAATTTCATCAATCCGACTGCGGTCATGGGCATCGCCCTGATGCGCCACGCCGCCGATGTGAAGAGCTTTGCGCTGTGTGACGGCAATCACATGCCCTATGTGCGGGCGATGTATCTGCACCAGCTCGGACTTCTGCCGAAGGGAACGGAGGTCGTTCCGCCGGAAATGGATGAAAAATTCGATCTCAGGATCGCCGGCGTCAACCACTGCACCTGGATCCTGCGCTGTTTCTACGACGGCAAAGACTATATGCCGGTCCTGCGCGAATTCGTCGCCCGGGACGCCCGGCGCGAGTATGAGACCCGCCCGAGCGACAAGGCCAAGCCGCGCCTCAATATGAATTACGCGCTGGAGCTGATGGATCTTTACGGAGCGTTTCCGACCGCGGTCAGCCACACCAAGGAGTATGTCCCCTTCTATCAGGGCTACGGGGTCACGCCGGTCACGCCGGAACCGATCATCTGCTTCGACGGCTACAACCGGGCCGACGAGATGCTCGCCGCGTGGCGCGAGACGGAGAAAATCGCCGACGGCACCACGCCGATCGAACAATTCTTCGCCTCCGGCCGGGGCGACCACGCAACCGACATCATCGAATCGATGTGGGGAAATCTGGGAAAGAAGTTCTACATCAACTCGCCGAACCGCGGCGCCGTCGGCAACCTCCCGGATGATGCGTTCCTCGAACTTCTGTGCGATCTGGATCAGAACGGCCCGCGCCCCCGTCCGGTCGGCGACATGCCGCGCGGCCTGCTCGGCCTGACGCAACAGGTGCTGGACACTCACGAACTGACCGTCGAAGCAGCCACGAGCTGTGACCGGAAGATTCTGCTGCGGGCGCTGGCCACCGATCCGCTGGTGAACAATCTGAGCGACGCGAAACACATCATGGCGGAACTGCTGGAATCCGAGCGCGAACATCTCGATCCGCGCTGGTTCTGAATTGGCAAAGTGTCCGGCCCGGTCCTTCTGCCGGGCGGGAACGCCATAAATGCCAAAGCATTTGAGCAAATTGCCGGAATACGGTTGGAAACGACATGGAACAGGTTATTTTAATGCAAAGGAGAGTGCGGTGAACAAGGAGTTTTACTTTAATAGAACTCCTCATCGTAATAGCCGGTATCGCGATTCCGGCCGCCATGCTGCTTCCCGCGCTGAATCAGGCAAGGATGCGCGGCCACACGACCACCTGCATCAACAATCTTAAGCAGATTTTCACGGCACAGACGCTTTATGCGGCGGATTACGAATTGGCCCGCGCTCTGTTAAGCGCGGTCAGCGCCGCGAGCGCATGTGAGAGGACTGCTCTGCGG
>CAZPWP010000139.1:924-6512 GCA_964590295.1 uncultured Victivallis sp. | reverse complement strand
GTTCATTCCCCCGGGGCGTTGTCAGACGAAAACCAATGAATGGGAAAAGAGGTGGAGCTACAGCGGCAGACGCACGCTTTCACCGGCACGGACGCCCTGCGGAAGCGCCACCTCGAGCGTCC
This sequence comes from uncultured Victivallis sp., assembly GCA_964590295.1. GTDB lineage: Bacteria > Verrucomicrobiota > Lentisphaeria > Victivallales > Victivallaceae > Victivallis. Next base: position 6,390 of record CAZPWP010000139.1, on the reverse strand, counting down.
TGCCCTTCAGGCGGAACCGGAGCATTTTGTTCTGCTGCATTGGATCAGCGGCGTAGAGAACGCCATCCCGTATCAACACCGCGGACGGTTGAGCAGCTTCCAGTGTGCCGAAGCCGGGCAGTTCCACTTTACCGGAAGAGTAGAAGAGTGCGGCTCCCGATTTTCCGGCAGGGTCGAACACGGCATGGCATCCCGCATCTCCCGACAGGCGACTCAACTTCGCAGTGTCGCCGACCGGCGCGATCTGAAAACAATAGTCCGCGTTCCGGGGCTTGACACCATGATCCAGATAGATCGTCAGTACTTTTCCCTCAACTGGCCGCTGATTCTTGTAGGATGGCTGAATCACCGTCCAGTCAACCCGCCGGTTTGCAATCTCGATCACCAGCGGCGTCGGGACCGGAAACCGGTATTCCAGCCCGTCATGCCGGATCTGCATCACATTTTTCAAATGCCGTTCGCCCGGCTCCGTCAAGGTAAGTTTTCCGCCATCGGCAGCGGTCACTTCCACCGGAGTCCGATACCAGCGGGAGTCGACGGTCGTATTCACCGGAAAATCAGCGGTCGCAGAGATCGCACTGCCGGCCAGAACAATATTCCGCCCCAGCGCAATCGCACTTTTACGGGCGGAAATTCCATCGGTTTCCAGTCCGAGCCGCCACGGCCGTCGGACACGCCGCCGACCAGCGCGGAACTGTTGTAGTAGTATTTAGCCGGGGAGCGGAGGCAGGAATCAGCCTGCAATGCGGTCAGTCCCGGCAGACGCCGCCAGTTCCAGAGCGGCATGATCTTGAGATACTCATCCCCTTTCCGCAGCAGCTGAAATACCCCGGCCGCAGTATGACGCCCCAGCTGATTCTCAAAATTAGTGCTTTCGCTGCCGATCACCCGCCGGGAACACATCTTCACGGAAAAGTAGAAATTCTCCCGCCGGTGAACCATGAAATCACTGCGGAAGAAATAACGGTTGCCGGAGAGCTTCCCGGTATCGGCGAAGAACCCGGCGATCCGCTTTGCCGTTTTCTCATCCGGCATGTCGAACTGCCGAAGCATCGCGTTCCGGACTCCGGCAGCCTTTTCCGTCTGCGCCGGTCCGACGATCTGCCGCCCGCAGGCGTTGAAATCGAAGAGATCGCGAAAGATCACCCAGCGCATGCCGTTTTCGAAATAATCGGAGAGCAGGCGACGCTTTTCCAGCGGAAATGCAAAGCGTGTTCCCTTCATCACCCCGGACCAGAGGGAACCGGTGGCCAGAAATGCGAGCCCGTAATTGCCGAACTGCATCTGTGCATAATGCTGATGAAAACTGAAATCCGCCTGAAGCCCCTCGTGTTTCGGTTTAGCGAAGGCAACCTCCTCCAGAATAACCGCCCTCCCCCCGTTGACCATTTTCGCGTCACGATAGATCACCCCTTTCAGGAAGTGAATCGTCGCCAGATGGAGTCGATTCTGCGCAGTCATGCCGATTTTCGACCGGTCGAGGATCGGACGGAACTTACGGAGCGTCTCAGCAGGAAGAGCGTCGCCCATGGTGAGAATCGTCCGCGTCGACATCAGCGGAATCCCGATCGACTGATACCACCAGTTGTGATTGACATACCCTTTTTCCGCCCAATTCTCGATCCCGCGGATCACCGCGTCGCGCAGCCGTTGATCGCCCGCCAGTCCGGTCCGGCTGAACCTCCAGGAGCGAGCCAGCGCGTTGAGTGCATGCCAGTGACGGCGCAGCTCCCAGCGGCCGCCGTCGTCATCAGTGTAATCGACATCGGTGAAGGTTCCATCCGGGCGCTGCCGGGAAAGCGTCTTCAGCGCGGCAGCGTCATCAGCTGCGGTGCATCCGGACACCGTCAACGCGACGAACTGATCGCGCAGCCGGTCGAAATCATCCCCCGCCAACGGCAGAAAAAGCAGCAGAACAGCAGAAAAAAACAGAATTCTCATCTCAAATTTATCCTAGAAGTTGTAACGGTGATAACACTTGTTGGCATCGATGCTCCGAAATGGATCGGAGTCGAACGGGCGCTCCGGGTTGGCAACTCGACAGGGCGCGACATGGCCGTCGAGATGCAGGATCATCACGCTGCTGTTGTGACGGGCGGCCGGATTGCCGTATCCGCCGTTCGTAATATCGATATTGTTCTGCCAGCGGAAATAGCCGTTCTCCTTGTCGCTGAGACCGGTACTGTTTCTCTGCCAGACGTCGGCAAGCAGAAATTTGATCGAGGGATTCCGGATTCTGCCGCTTTTGGTGGAACTCTGCCAGCCGCTGTTCCCGGTGTAAAGAAGGCTGTTGACTCCGTAATGCGGACGCATGGTCCACCAGCCGCCGGTACTGGCGGAGGAAGCGGTCAAATCGTAGCTCCCCTTCATCTCCGGGCAGCGAAACAGCCGGTTGTGTGCATAACGCCCGCTGGTCAGGCCGACGACCGACAGCTCCCGCCCCATCAGCAGCTGTGTCCAGTAGGGAGACGATCCGGAGGTCGTCCCGTTGGAGACCGGCGGCAGATAATCCTGAAAATCGGCCAGATAGAGCTGCATCGATAACCCGAGCTCCTTCAGGTTGTTCTGGCAGGAGCTGGAGTGTGCCCTGCTCCGGGCCTGATGCAACGCGGGCAACAGCATGGCGGCCAGAATGGCGATGATAGCAATAACGATCAAAAGTTCTATCAAAGTAAAATTCAGGATCCCCTTCCTCCCTTGACTGGCGAATTCAAAAGTTCCACGCATTGTCACTCTCCTTAATTACTTGACGTTCTGGTAAAATTCAATCCATGAAACTGCGGCGCAGCTGCCGCGGTCGACGAATTCGAAGTTCCGTTCCCGGCGCGCCGCAGGTTCCCGCTGTTCCAGCCGGGCGAGAAGCGTTTCGGAGCCTTCCAGTGTCAACGCGGCGAAATCCACCCGGAACGCCGAAGGAGGCTCCGGAAGCGCCAGAATCTTTGCATCCTCGTCAATGCTGACGACGGAGAGATCGCGCGGGATCTCCAACTTCAGCTCCGCCGCAACTGCATACAATGTCTCCGCATATCCGCATGACCCCAGGATCACCGCCCCGGGACGCGTCGGGCTGGAAAGCAGTTCGCGAATGTATGCCGAAGGTTCGGCGCCGACCGTCTTCTGCCAGTCGGGATTCAGCGGCAGCCGGTACTTCCACATCGCCCGCTGAAATCCTTCCGCACGGCCGCGGTAGGCGGTCTCGTTGTCCCCGGGCAGCAGCATGGCGATATCCTGATGGCCGAGCTTCGCCAGATACTCCACCGCCGCGTCGAGCACTTCGACGTTGGAGTAACCGAAGCTGATGTCGGCCAGTTCCGGCAGAATCGAACTCAACGCAACTACCGGAAAATTCCGCCGGAGCAGTTTGCTGATCGCCGGGACAAATTCCGCCAGCGGACTGTAGATCAGTATTCCGTCCAGCCGGTATTCCGCGATGGTCTGCTCGTATTCGCCGGGCTGGCGGGTGAGCGCGAGCAGATCGGCATTATGATCTCCCCAGAACCGGAACAGTGTCTCCAGCATCGTACCGATCAGATTCGGGCCGGGCTGGAGCCGCTGATGGTTGAAGAAACCGATCCGCCGGTGACACGTCCGACTGCCGGCAAGTTCGCTCACGTAGGTCCCCGAGCCGACCCGGCGCTCCACCAGCCCCCGGTTCATCAGCTCGTTCATCGCACTGTTGACCGTAATCACCGACACGCCGAGCTGCCGCGCCAGCAGCCGCTCGCTCGGAATCCGGGTGGAGGCCGTCAGTTCGCCGTCGCGGATCAGCGTCTCCAGCCGCGCTGCAAGCTGCCGGTATTTCGGCAGCCCTTCCTCCTTCAATTCCATCCGGTTGAATTCCACGTCGACACTCTCCCTTGCGTTATTAATTATACCGGAGACAAAGAAAAATGTCAATAGCACACAATCATTTTTTTTAAAAATAATTGCATATATGCAATAATGAAATGAATATGTGCAACTCGCTCACCCTCAAAACAAAAGGCTCAGCGGACAAAGAGGAGGTCTTTCATCCGCTTCGACTGCTCTTCGATCGATTCGACCATGCGGAGCTGGTTGCGGCAGCGTTCGAGGTTATGCTCCGGCCGCTTCACCTTGAAGTAGACATCCCCCTCCAGATAGTCGGTCAGAAAGCGGATCGCGATTTCGAAGGTGATGAGCTTGCCGGAAAAGGGCAGATTCTCGCGTTCCGCCTCGGTGAGGAAACTCCCGGCACTGCTGAGGAAGCCGCGGTAGAGCGCTTCATACATGTCGAACCGCATACCGACCCTGGAGAGATTGACCTCGTCCTCCTCCGCCGGACTGGTTCCGGCCCGGACCATGTCGCCGAAGTCGTAGAGCGACAATCCGGGCATGACCGTATCGAGGTCGATCACGCAGATGCCGTCGCCGGTGAGGTCGTCGATCAGAATGTTGTTGACCTTGGTGTCGTTGTGAGTGATCCGCTCGGGGATGGCGCCTTCGGCCTGGAGATTGAGCAGATGTTTCGTCTCCTCTGCCCGCTGCATGATGAAGTCGATCTCACGCCGCACCCGCCGCTCGCGGCCGACCGGATCGCGCCGGATCGCCTGCCGGAGCGTCTCGAGCCGCTTCGGCGTGTTGTGGAAATCCGGGATGGTCTCGTGGAGCCGCGGCCCTGGCAGATCCACCAGATTGCACTGGAAGTCGCCGAACGCCCGCGCCACCTTGAACGCCTGTTCCGGAGTTTCCAGAACATCGTAGGCACGCGCGTTTTCGACGAAAATGTAGGCGCGCCAGACATCACCGTGCTCGTCGGTCACGTAAGGCTGGTTGGTGAAGGTGCGCAGCAGCCGGATCGTCCGCCTGCGGGTCTCCACCTTTTCCGCGTGGATCTTCGCGAGCAGATGGCGGGTGACCCGGTCCATATTCTCCATCACCTGTTCCGGCTTCCGGAACACGTTCCGGTTGATCCGCTGCAGGACGTAGTGCAGCCGCACTCCCCCCTGGTCGAAGGTGAGCTGAAAGGTGTCGTTGACATGGCCGCCGCCGAAGGGAACCGCAACCAGAAAATCGCCGTAGAGCGCGAATTTCGAACAGATGTGCCGGAAGTCATCCTGCGTGTACATGAATATGCGTTCTCCTCCGGTCAGGCGAAGAGTTTTTCCGGATAGACCCCTCGGGCGACCAGGTCGCGCAGCGCCGCCTGAACGAACGGCTTGTCCTCGCGGTAGGTGATGCCGAACCAGCTGTCGCGGCTGTGCAGCACCCGGATCTCCGCCCGGCCGGAACGGATCAGCGAATCCACCGCCGCCGGCAGGTAGAATTCGCTCTTGAGCTCCTGCCCGTGTTCCCGGAGGAATCCGGTGAAGAGACCGCCGAGCTCCCCCATCAGGCCGGGCTGGAATCCCCACGAGTTCATCGAAACCAGCTCCTCGCCGGTGAATTCCACTTCGGAACCGTCCTCCTGCACGCTGATGATCTTCCCGTCACGCCGGAAGATTTTCG
>CAZPWP010000139.1:0-914 GCA_964590295.1 uncultured Victivallis sp. | reverse complement strand
CTCATCCGCCAGGCAGATGCCGCGCGACACCGAGCCGTTCTCACTCAGGGTATTGGCCAGCACGAAGGCGGCAATGCAGCCGGTGAGTTTGCCGGTCTGCGGCGCGTTCCGCAGATAGTCCGCCAGTTTCCGGTAGCTGTCGGCACCGTAGAAGTCGTCGGCGTTGATCACCGCGAACGGCCCGTCGATGATGTTGCGCGCGGAGTAGACCGCCTGCCCGGTACCCCACGGCTTGGCACGCCCCTCGGGCACCTGGAATCCCGCCGGAAGATCCTCCGAGCTCTGAAACGCGTAATCCACCTCGATCCGGTCGGCGTAGCGGCTGCCGACCGCTTCGCGAAACGCCTGTTCGATGTCACGCCGGACCACGAAGACCACCCGGTCGAATCCCGCCCGCATCGCGTCGTACACCGAATAATCCATCACCGTCTCACCGGAAGGCCCGAGCTGATCGAGCTGCTTCAGCCCGCCGTAACGGCTGCCCATGCCCGCCGCCAGCACCATCAGGGTCAGTTTCATTTTCATCTCTCCTGTATCTGCTTCCTGCATTTCATTTTCGTCCGAAACCGGGTCATTCCGCGCTCCGGCATTTCGATCATCCTGCTTTAAGATATACTCTTGCGCCGTTCAAATCAACCTTCTCCGCCGCCGACCGGGCAGTTTTGCGTAAAAATCCATGATTCATGCGGATAACTGCATTGGGAAGAGATCAGTTCCATACGATATTGAACCATACGAAAAAAACAGGGAGACCGTTTTCAATGAATATTCTCATCACCAGCTGCCGCCTGGTCACGCCGGGCCTCGAACTTGAATCCGCCTCGATCTACGCGGAAAGCTGCAGAATCAGCGCCATCCTGCCCGCCGGCTCCCGCATCTCCTGTTTCGCTTCGGCAGTCTGCCCGTCTCCCCCT
>CAZPWP010000138.1:0-6540 GCA_964590295.1 uncultured Victivallis sp. | reverse complement strand
CCGGAAATATTTTTTACCTCCAGTTGCTTCGCACACAGCTGGAGGTTTTTTTGTGCCCGAATCACGGAAGCGCGGACGGGGACAGAGCGGGGAAATGGCAAAAGAACGCCGGAAAAAGTTGTAAATCCACGGCAGACAGTATATATTATCCAATTCACCGAAATTATACGAAAAGGCGATGGATCGATTATGATGACTTTGACCCGATATGGATTGCGTGAGTGGGGCTCTGCCGGACTGATCACCTTGGTGATTCTGTTCGGCTGCTGGTATCTGATCCGTCACGGACACCCCTGCTGGGGCTGGTCGGCGGCGGGGGTTGTGGTCGTGCTGTTTCTGGCTTTTGCCGCCTTCTTCCGCAACCCGTCGCGGACGATTCCGGCGGACCCCGCGGTGCTGGTCGGACCGGCGGACGGCGTGGTCCGGGATATCGAGGTGGTGGAGGATTTCAACTTCCCGCCGTTCAACGGTCCGGCCCGAAGGATCGGCATCTTTCTCTCGGTGTTCAATGTGCATGTCAACCGTGCTCCCGCCGAGCTTGAGGTGGAGAGCAAATACTACAGGGAAGGGGAGTATCTCGACGCCCGCAACAGTGAATGTGCCAAACGCAACGAGGCGATGACCATCGCGGGGACCGCCACCGCGGACGGGAAACGGTTCCCGATGGCGGTCCGTCAGATTTCCGGCGCGATCGCCCGCCGGATCGTCTGCCCGGTCGATCCCGGCCGGAAACTCCGCAAAGGCGAGCTTTACGGAATGATCAAATTCGGGTCGCGCACCGAACTCTATCTGCCGGTGGATGGTTTTGAAATCAACGTCAAGGTAGGCGACCGGGTCTACGGCGGCGAAACCGTCATGGCGACGATGAAGGAGTCAGCGTTATGAAAGAACGTTTCCGGGAAATGCTCCGCACGCAGCGATGGCTGAAATATGTACCGAACTCGTTGACGCTGTGCAACTCTCTCTGCGGATTCACCGCGATCCTCTACATGCTGCGCGCCTATGAGCGCGACCTCACCCGCGGGGATGCTCTCGGTGTCTTCGCCGTCGCGGCGGTGGTCATCTGTTTTGCGATGGTCTTCGACGCGCTGGATGGTTTCGCCGCCCGCATTTTCAATGCCGCGAGCATGCACGGGCTCCAGATGGATTCGCTGTCGGATATGGTCACTTTCGGCGTTGCGCCGGCTGCTCTGGTGGCGATCATGACTCACAGCCTGCGCGACTGGGAGCTCAACCGCACCCAGGAGATTGCCGTCTATATCCTCTCCTCGGTCTATCTCGGCTGCGCCGCGCTCCGGCTGGCGACCTACAATGTGCACGCGATTCTGGAGAAGAAGAGCAGCGAAAAGTTCTCCGGACTGCCGTCGCCCGGAGCTGCGGCTACGATCTGTGTGACCGTTATTTTCGCCTACAAATCCGGATTCCGGCTCAATGCGGTCGCATTTATCCTGCCCTGTTATGCCGCGGTGCTGGGACTGCTGATGGTCAGCCCGATTCCCTACATCCACTTCGGCAAGTGGCTGGTGTCGGTGCGCCGCAACCGCCGCCGGGCGATGGTGTTGATCGGCATGCTGGTATTGCTCATCATCTTCCAGATCTACGCATTGACGGCGCTGGTCACGCTCTATGTGCTTTCCGGTCCGGTGCTGGCGATTTTCCGGAAATTTCGCCGTGCTGCGGTCGCGCCATCAAATTCATAACTGTTTCAAAAGGAAAGAGTTGTCATGCACTATCTGATTACCGGAGGCGCCGGGTTCATCGGCAGCCACCTTGCGGAGGCATTGCTGGCGTCAGGCGGCAGAGTGACCGTCGTGGATAACTTCTCCACCGGCAGCCGCGCCAATCTTGCCGCAGTCGCCGACGATTCCCGGCTGCGGGTTATCGAGGCTGACGTGGTGACCGATGCCGAACTTTTCCAATCGCTGATTCCGGAGTGCGACGCCGTCATCCATCTCGCCGCTGCGGTCGGCGTCGAACTGGTGGTGCACGATCCGGTGCATACCATTCTCACCAATGTTCACGGTACGGAGAACATTCTCCGCCTCGCCGCGAAACATCACCGGCGGATTCTGGTCGCCTCCACCAGCGAGGTGTACGGGAAGTCCACGCAGACGAAGTTTTGTGAGCCAGACGATCTTGTTATCGGTTCTCCCTTCAACTCCCGCTGGAGCTATGCCTGCAGCAAGCTGCTGGATGAGTTTCTGCTGATGGCGTTTCACCGTTCTTCCGGATTGCCCGGCACGGTGGTCCGCTTCTTCAACACCGTCGGTCCCCGCCAGATCGGGCGGTACGGCATGGTGGTGCCGCGCTTCGTCGGGCGCGCCCTGCGCAATGAACCGTTGCAGGTTTACGGTGACGGGGAACAGTCCCGCTGTTTCTGTCACGTGGCGGATGTGGTGCGCGCGCTGCTTCTGCTGCTGCCCCGCGAAGACTCCTGGGGCGGCATCTTCAATATCGGCAACCGGCGTTCGGTCACGATCCGGCAGCTGGCGGAGCTGGTGATTGAGCGGACCGGCAGTACATCCCGGATCGAACTGATTCCCTACGAAAAGGCCTACGAAAAGGGCTTTGAGGATATGCGCCGCCGGATGCCGGACACAGAGCGGATCCATTCGCTCACCGGCTGGCAGCCGGAAATCTCCCTCGAACAGATCATCGATGATGTCAGCCGCTCGCTGGCGGAGGCGTGAGGCCGCACCTCGTGAAGATGGGGGGCGAAAGATTGCCGGAGGTGACTGCATGCGTGTGCTGATTACGGCGGGACCGACCCGCGAACGGATCGACGCGGTCCGTTTTCTCTCAAACCGCTCCACCGGGAAAATGGGATATGCGCTGGCGGAAACGGCGCATGCCATGGGACACAAAGTGACGCTGGTTTCCGGACCGGTGTCGCTCGCCGCACCGGAAGGGGTGCGGCTGATCCGGGTGGAATCCGCCCGCGAGATGGCGGAGGCGGTGCTCGCGGCGGCGCCGGAGATGGAGCTGATCGTCATGGCGGCCGCAGTGGCGGACTACCGCCCGGTGACGGTGTTTGACGGAAAGCTGAAGAAACAGCCGGGGAATCTCGTGCTCGAACTGGAACGGACCGAGGATATCCTCGCTTCGCTGGGAGCGCGGAAGCGTTCCGGGCAGATTCTGGTCGGATTCGCCGCGGAGACCGATGAACTGATTGCCAACGCTTCCGGAAAGCTGGAGAAGAAGAATCTCGACTGGATCGCGGCGAACGACGTGAGCCGGAGTGATATCGGCTTCGGTTCGCCGGACAATGCGGTGACGCTGTTGGCGAGGGACGGACGGCGGTTCGAGTTCGGACCGGCGCCGAAGCGGAAGATCGCGGAGGCGATTCTCCGCGCTGTCACGACAAAATGAACTCTCCTGAGGAAGGATGGGATGATCCGATGAAAATCCTCTTTTTTTCCGATGTGCACGGTTCTCCCGAGAGCGTGGAGCGGCTGCTGGCATGGGCCGACCGCTGGGAGCCGGAACTCTTCGTGCTGCTCGGCGACGTGCTTTACCACGGTCCGCGCAACCCGCTCAAGCCGGACTATGCGCCGCAGCGGGTCGCCGGACTGCTCAATCCGCTCCGGGAGAAGATTCTCGCCGTCCGCGGCAACTGCGACTCCGAGGTGGATCAGATGATGCTGGAATTCCCGCTGATGGCGGATTACTCCACGCTTCTGGCGGAAGGGCGCAGGTTCTTCCTCACGCACGGCCACCTCTGGAATCCCGCATCTCCGCCGCCGGTCGGGACCGGTTCGGTGCTGGCGTTCGGACACACGCACATCCCCTGTCTCGAAACGTGCGCCGATGGATTGATCGCGTTCAACCCCGGGTCGATCTCGCTGCCGAAAGGAGGAAATCCCCCGTCATTCGGATGGCTCGACGGGGGGCGGCTCTCGGTGCATGAACTCGCCACCGGAGCGGAGATGCTGTCGCTTCTTCTCCCGTGACGAGTCGCACTCCGGTCAGGGCAGCCGCATGCACCAGGTGGTGTCGGCGACGAATCCGAGCAGCAGCAGCCCGAGCGCCAGCAGCGCGAGGCGCGGGGCGTACTCCCGGAACTCAATGTACTTGGGCTGTTCGATGGTGGTCTTTTCCAGCTGGTTGATCTGCTCCATCACCTGCTTCATGCCGTCGGCGTCGGCGGCGTGGAAGTAGCTGCCGCCGGTGATCTCCGCGAGAGACCGCAACAGTTTCTCGTCGAACTCATCCTGAATGCGTTCGAAACGGGTGCCGCCGAAGCCGTTCACCAGGACGAAGGCGTTGCGGCTGCCGATGCCGACGGTGTGGATCACCACGTCGAACTCCTTCGCCAGCGCCGCCGCCTGTTCCGGGGTGAGCCGGTTTTCGGCGGTGTTGCGTCCGTCGGTAAAGAGCACCAGCACCCGCCGGGGCGCGTCGGACTTCTTCAGCCGGTTGACGCCGGAGGCGAGCGGCGAGGCGATGCCGGTGGCGTCGCCGATCATGCCCGGTTCGAGCCGGTCAAGATGGGCGAGCAGCCAGGCGTGGTCGAGAGTCGGCGGCGCGAGGCTGTAGGCGAGCTGGGCGAAGCCGATGAGTCCGATCCGGTCGTTGGGACGTGCCTTGATGAAGCGGCGAATTTCATCCTTGGCGACTTCGAGCCGGTTTTTGACTTCGCCCTTGTTGACCGCTTCGGCAAGCCGGCTGCCGCTGGTGATGCTGCGGGGAACGTCGAACGCCCGCATGCTGCCGGACATATCCACCGCGAGGATGATGTCGATTCCCTGCGAGCGGATCATCACCTTTTCATCGCCGAAACGGGGCCGCGCCAGCGCAACGATCAGCACTGCCGCGCCGAGTAGCATGCAGAGCTGCGGGAAGGTCGGCCGCCGCCGGGCCCGGACCCCCCGGAAGGGAACCGCGGTCGAAACCACGATCGACGGGCGTTTTCGCCAGTAGACCAGATAGCAGCCGATCAGCGGGATCAGCAGAAGCAGCAGCAAGGCCCAGGGATAGGCAAATTCCATCATTTTTCACCTCCTCCGGCGATCTCTTCCGGCCGGATGCGGGTACTTTCCACCAGCTCTTCGGCGCGCGAAAGCGCATCGTCGAGCATTTCCCCGCTGGGCGGCGCCTTGGCGAATTTCACCTGGTCCGCCGCGGTCATGAACTCCTGCAGGAACGGCTGCTGCGCTTCGGGCAGCGGACTGGTCCGGCTGTTGAGGTCGGCGAGAAACTCCGGTGTCGTCCGGGTGGAGGCCGGAATCTCAAACCGGGTTTCCAGATAGCTTCGCACCAGGTCGGTCAGCCGCACGAAACCGGTTTCCAGCGGGATCCGGTGATCGCGCAGTTCTTCCCGCAGTGCGTGAAGAGCGAGGATCGCCCGCTCCCAGGGGGGCAGTTCCGGCACCCGCTCCCGGCGGTGCCGCCACAGAAACCAGATCAGCAGTGCCGCCGGAATTACCAGCAGCCACCAGAGCCGGTTCGAGACCGGCGACTTCGTCACGGCGACCGCGTCGGCGAGCTGCAGTTCGGCATTGGGAGCGACCTTCAGCGCTCCGGCGGAAAAGTCCGGAATGGTCACAGTAAAGAGTTCCGGTTCCCCGCCGGATTTCGCCGGGGAGACCTCCAGCGTCAGCACGCCCGGCTGTACGGTGCCGGGGCGGAAGGGACGGAGTTCGGCGGAGATGCGCCACACCTGGCGCGCCCATTTCCAGCGGCCTCGTTTGATTGCGGGTTCGCCGACCAGCGTCGAACCGTCGCCGGGTTCGGCGACCACGCGGGTCAGTCGGCGGCGGAGCGGGAGCTGAAATTCGACCGAGGAACGGACGGCGGTGCCGAGCGCGATTCCTTCCGACGGATCGAGTACGGCAATCCCCGGCACCTCCACCGGTCCGGTGAGCCGGAACGAATAGAGATACCCGCTGCCGGCGACAACAGCGGCGAGCACGACGGCCGCCGTTGCTCCCCGGCCTGTATAGAATAGAAAACGTCTCATATTCGGTACCTCAATGACTCATGCGTTCCCGGCGGCGCGAGAAGAACTCGACCACCGGTTTGAGCACGTCCTGCCCGCTTTCGATTTCGACGAGGTCCACCCGGGCCCGGCGGCAGATTTCACGCCGTGCGGCCCGCTGTTCGTCGAGGGCGCGATCGAGCTTTTTGAGCTCGCGCGATCCGCCGCCGAAGCTGACCAGCTGCCCGGTTTCGGCATCCTCGATCACCACCGGCGCGGAACACGGCCAGCGGTGCTCGACCGGATCGAAGATCTGGAGCGCGATGCAGTCATGTTTGCGGTTGAGAATCTTGAGGCTCGCTTCGAACGACTCCTCCGAAATCAGGTCGCTGATCAGGAAGATCACGCTCTTTTTCTTGAGCATCTGAGCGGTTTCCCGCAGTGCCAGGGCGATATCTGTCCCCGGCGAGGCGGGCTCGAAAGCGAGCATTTCACGGATCAGCCGCAGCGTGTGGCGGCGGCCGGACTTCGGAGGAACATAGAGTTCGATCCGGTCGCTGAACATCATCAGCCCGACCTTGTCGCCGTTCCGCCCGGCGCTGAAGGCGAGCAGCGCCGCGAGC
>CAZPWP010000137.1:0-6554 GCA_964590295.1 uncultured Victivallis sp. | reverse complement strand
CGCGGAATCCGGCCGAAGTTCAGCGAAACGCCCCATCTGCCGTCCGGCGAAATCGCGTAGATCGGGTACTCGAAGCGATCCACCACCCCTTTGTCGAGCTGATAGATCCGGGCGACCGGCTTCTTCTCCTGCTCATCGAAGTCGTTGTAGACGAAGCAGCCGGGACGGCGCGGCAGGAAGAGTTCCATGCAGCCCTGCTGGTGGCACCAGGTTCGGGTGGTGACCAGCGGACGGTACCCATCTTTGCCGATCACACCGATTTCGGCGGTCTCGCCGGGCTGCGGCAGGCGCGTCTCCTGCGGAATGCGCATGGCAAGGTGGAGCGTCTGGTCCTCATTCCACGGATTGCGATCGTAATAGCCGAAGAGATAGATGCCGTTTTCCGGCGTGATCTTCCGCCACTGGTGAACCGGATGAATTTCCATGGTTTTCCTCTCTGTTTCTTGTTTTAATAATTCGTATAAATGATCTTGAAAAATTTTATGCGGACTCCCGGATTTTCAACCGGCACGAAACGGAGAGGTAGCCGGCGTGGCGGAAATCGTGAAGCACGGCGCAGAGCTCCTGGACCAGCAGCCGGGCGATTTCGCTGCGCGGCTGCTCGACCGTGGTCAGGGCAGGAGTGGCGTAACGCCCGGCGATGATGTTATCGAATCCGGCGACGGAGAGGGCCTCCGGCACCCGAATTCCGGCTTCCGCCGCCGCGCGCAGCGCGCCGATGGCAATTTCGTCATTGTGGGCGAATATGCCGTCCGTGTCGGGATAGCGGAGCAGCAGCTGCCGCATTCCCTCATACCCGGCGGAGAGCAGGTCGCTCCCGGGCGGAACCGGAACCGACCGCTCCGGCAGTCCGGCGGCGGCGAGCGCCGCACAGTAACCGCGGAACCGCTGCTCTGCTGTCTCTTGTGCCCCGAGAAAGGCGATATGTTTCCGGCCCCGCCGGATCAGGAATTCGGTAAGTTCCCGCCCTGCGTTGAACCGGTCCGGCAGGACCTGGCTGACCTGTTCGCTGATCTGCCGATCGCCGCCGTAGAAAACGAGAGCGATGCCGTCCTCCCGCAGCGGGAGCAGCGGTTCCGCGAACATGCCGAGTGCGACGATGCCCGCAACCCACATGTTCCGGAGCGATGCGGCAGCCGAAGTCGCTTCCGGAAGACTCCCGGCCGGGATGAAATAGAGCAGATAGCCGTACGGTTCCAGTCCGCGCTGAAGCTCCTGAAAGAGTTCGGCGTAGTAGCTGTTGGTCAGCGATGGAAACACCGCGCCGATCACATTGCTCCGCCCGAGGCGGAGCATCTGCCCGGCCGGATTGGGGCGGTAACCGGTGTCTGCGGCCAGCTTCCGCACCGCTTCGCGCACGGTGGGCGAGATCCGTTCCGATCCCTTCAGCGCCATCGAGACTGTCGCCTGCGAGATGTTCAGCTGTTTTGCAATCTCTTTCTGGGTCATCCTGCCCCCTTTTTTATTTATACGTATATACTATGACATTCCATGGATGGTTTGTCAAGGGGAAAGAGGGAGGAAAACAGGATTTTTCCAAAGGACGCGGATATTTTTCACCGGGATTTCGCGTTGCGGGTTGACAAGCGCTGCGGCCGGGTATATATTTTGTCCATCGAAACAGCAACCGGTTTTTCAAAGGAAACTATGAAAGAAGAACAGAAAAATACAGTCAGCGAGGACCCTGGACCCCGATGGCGTGAAGCCGTGTCGGGCGGTATTTTTCTGTCCGGCCCGCGCTGCTGACCTCTCCGTGCAGGAGAATTTCCGCCGCAGTGCGCCTGCGGCTTCACGCCTGTAACCCAATCGGTGATCCCCGGTCCCCTCCGTTCCGGCGCGTCCGCGTCCGGGAAGTGTGAGCAATTTTTTACAGGGATGGATTTGCCATGTTCAGATGTTACGATCTGGTCGACGGGCGTGTTCAGAGCTGTCCGGAGGGGCAGCTCGGAATCATTCAGGTCTACAGCGCCCCGACCGAGGAGGAGAAGCGCTATCTGGTCGAACAGTGCGGCATCGACGAGCACACGCTCGTTTCCGCGCTGGATGAGGATGAGATTTCCCGTGTCGAGTACGAGCGCAACCACATTGCGGTGATTCTCAAACGGCCGCGCAACTTTCAGGTGGACCGCACGATGGCGTTCAAGGTGTCGTCGATCGGCGCCTTCCTCTTCAAGGACCGCATCATCGTGCTCCAGGCGGAGCCGATGCCGCTCTTCGAACACGGGCGGATGCCGCTGCGGGGTAATACGATTCAGGGAGTGCTGCTGCGGCTGCTGCACCACTCCACCCACCATTTTCTGCAGCATCTGCGGATCATCCGCAACATCTCCGACGAGATCGAGAACAAAATCGAGTTCGCGGTGACCAACAAGTCGCTGGTGAACATGTTTTCGCTGTTGAAGAGCCTCACCTACTACGAGAGCGCGACCAGCGCCAATCAGCTGTTGCTGCTCAAGCTCAAGAGCGACGCCGGCAAGATCGGCTTCAACGAGGAGGAGCTGGACTTCCTCGACGACATCACCGTCGAAAACAAACAGTGCGACAACCTCGCCGGAATCTACGCCGGGATTCTGACCGGCATGTCCGACGCACGGGTCTCGGTGGTCAGCAACAACCTCGCGGTCATCATGAAGTATCTCGCGGTCATCAACGTGGTGTTCATGCCGCTCACGGTGATCACCGGGCTGGGCGGTATGTCGGAATTCTCGATGATGACCGAGGGAATCTGGTGGCCGCACGCCTACAGCGCGCTGGTGCTGGTGATGGTGCTGGTGGGGTATATCACTTATCTGCTGGTCAGGCAGATCGGAGCCAATGACAACGGAAGGAGGCGTTGAGATGTCGGAGAAGAAGAAAAGCTACCTGCTCTCCCGCCGCCGCCGGGAGCGGATGGAACGGCTCATGTTCCGTCTCGACCTCATCTCCGCCGGACTGGCGCTGGTGATCATTCTCGCAACCGTGATCTCGATGGGGCGCCCTTATGAACTCGGGCTGCCCTGCGCGCACGGATTTACGCTCTGGTTCCTGCTGCTGCTCTCCTATATACCCCTGGAGGTGGTGGGGCTCTTCAACTGGGTGTTCGGGATTCAGGACAACGTCTTCATGCGTTTTCTGGTGCTGGAGCATCAGGCGCTCGGCATGGGGCTGTTCAACCTCGGAATGGTGGCGGTGGTCTGGATTCTGGTGCGCTTCTGGCTGGGGCGTCGTTACGGACTGGCCTTCCTCCGCACGGCTGGCAGCTTTCTGCTGATTCTGCTGGTGTGGGGGGCCTTTCAGCTCCTCTGCTTCGCAGCGGTGACCGTCTGGGGGCACGGCGGATTCTCGCCGCTGCACCACCATCTGCGTCGGCCCGCCGAGCCGGAAAAGGTGATTCTGGTGGAACAGAAGGAGCCGTGAGTCGCGCCGGAATGGTTCCGGCCGATGGAATATTTCGCAGAATTCATGGATTTTTCGCCAGTTTTGAGCCGGGTGGGTTGCAATTTCCCGCCGACCGGATATTTTAATCCTCTGCGTAGCAATGAAACAGACGGAGTTTTTTAGTCGCTCATGCAAAAGCATTCAACTGCCTGATTATCAATAGAAAAATTGATAATGTCCCAAATCTTGTGAAGGCGAAGATTGTTTCCGGCAGTGAACTTTCCATGCATTCAAAATGAATCACGGAATTTCCGGAAATAGTCAACAGAGAACTTCCAAAGATCCCTTGAGGAAGAGATGAGGAGAAATCCTTATGGACTTGAAAAATAAAATTCCATGTGCTATTATGAACCAGAGCAGATCAATGCTCATGGACAAGACATCCATTCTTTCACAAAATTTGGGACAATAACGATTTTTTACGGCTTTTTGAGAAAAAGTCGTCTCAGAGGCGTCAAGATGAGCTTGACGCATGAGAATAACGAGTTATTAACAGGAAATAGCCTATCGTTTTGAAATTGGCTCAGAAAGGCAGTTTTTTGCAATGAAAATACATCTGATTTTGAATTCACATCTCGATCCGGTCTGGCTTTGGCGCCGGTCACAGGGGATGGATGAGGTCATCGGTACGGCCCGGACTGCGTGCGATCTGCTCGATCGTTATCCCGAGATCGTGATTACGCGCGGGGAGATGTGGTTTTACGAGGTGGTTGAGCAGCTCGCTCCGGCGTTGTTCGAGCGCATTCGCGCATATGTGAAGAGCGGGCGCTGGCAGGTGGTCGGCGGCTGGTATGTGCAGCCGGACTGCAACCTGACCGGAGCGCATATTTTCGAGAAGCACGGCGAGTTCGGGCGGCGTTATTTCGAGGAGAAGTTTGGCGCACGGGTAAAGACCGCGTATCATGTCGACAGCTTCGGTCACGCGGCGACGCTGCCGGACTTCCTGAAGCAGAGCGGGTTTGAGAATTATGTCATGATGCGTCCCGGCGAACACGAGATGCACCTGCCGGGAAACACGTTCCTGTGGGAGTCCCCCTCGGGCAGCCGGATCCGGACGTTCCGGATTTCGCGCAGCTACTGCACGACGGGGCGCGATACGGAGACGAATCTGCGTGCGAACCTCGATGCGGCGTTGGCGGATGCGAATCCCACCATCGGTCACGTCATGTGTTTTGTCGGGGTCGGAAACCACGGCGGCGGCCCGGCGAAGCGGGAGATCGAATGGCTGAACGCCCACCTGCATTACCGGGATGATGTGGAACTTGTTTACAGTTCGCCGGATCGTTATTTTGAAGCGGTTACGGCTTCCGGTGCGGAGCTGCCGATCGTTCGCACGGAACTTCAGCATCATGCGATCGGATGCTACACGGCCGTGAGCCGGATCAAGCGGGAGGTTCGGCGGACCGAACAGCTTCTGCATCAGGCGGAACAGCTGCGCGCCCGGAGACCTGGGTTGTTCGACGCGGAGGCGGAGCGCGAACTCGAGCCTGCGTGGAAGCGGCTGCTGTTTGCGACGTTCCACGACGTTCTGCCGGGCAGCTCGATCCGTTCGGCCTACGAGGAGATCTTTCAGGATCTCGGCTATGCGCGTTCGGTGGCGCAGCAGCAGATCGAGCTGGCAATCCGGCGGGAGAACAGACGGCTCGAGCCGTGCGAGGTGCAGCGGCTGATCTTCGACAATCCCTCCGAAACGGAGTTCGACGGGCTGGTGGAGTTCGAGCCGTGGCTCGGCTATTTCTGGACGGAGCCGGAACGGCCGCGGGTGCGCTTGACCGGAGAGGACGGGACGCCCGTGCCGTGCCAGGAGGTGACTGCCGAAGCCGCGTCCGATATCGCGCGCTACGCCGTCCGGCTGCGGATTCCGGGGGGAGGGCGGAAGATTCTGCTCATTCACACGGACGGCGTGCCGTCTGCGGCGGAAGAGGGCCATGTCCGGGTTTCGCCGGAACGCATGGAGAATGGGAGTCTCGTTGCAAAATTCGGCGGGGAGGGGGTTGTTTCCCTGTCGGACGGAGCTTGGGAATTCCTCGGCGCGCCGCTGCGCGCGGTCATGATCGACGACCCGAGCGACACTTGGTCGCACAATATGAAAGGTTACGGGACGGCCATAGAGGAACCCTTTGAATCCGAATCGAATGCGCCTTGTGTGTGCGGGCGTTCCGGGCCGCTTTCGGGCGAGGTGTGGTTTACGCAGCGGGTTTCCTGCGGACAACTCCGGTGGCGGGTTCGGATGAACGACGGGGAGCCGGGAATCGAACTCCGGCTCCGTCTGGCGTGGAACGGCTGCCGGAAACTTGTGAAACTGCTGATCGATCCCGGATTCACTCCCGCTTCCCGTCTCGACGGAGCGCCGGGCGGAGTCGTCCCGCGCGAGTGCAACGGCGAGGAGTATCCGGTGAGCGATTTCGTTTCGGTCGTTGCTCCGGACGGACGCCGGTTTGCCGTTGTAAGTCCGGATGTGACGGGGGCGGATGTGCAGCCGAACGGAGTGATCCGCCTCACGCTGCTGCGGTCGCCGGTGTATGCGCACCACGATCCGTTCCCGCTTTCGGCAGAGAACGACTATCCGGTCACTGATCAGGGCGAACACGAGTACCGGATTTTGCTGCTGCCGGAAGCGACGAGCGTCGAAGAGATCCGGCGCGGGAGTTTCCGTTTGACCGATCCGCTCTGGTTCAGCGAATGCACGCGCGGGTGCGGGTTCGACCTGCACTGATCCGGAGACGGTAGGAACTCACCGCCCCGGAAGAGAATGCTTGGCTGCGCAAATATCGTTTGCGCAGCATGTTCAAGCATCTTTGATGCAATGAATTTCGAGACGTTTTATGCGTATTGGTAGTGTCCGATATTTTGCGCACATTTGTTTCTGAGCGATTACAGATGACAAACGTGAGTTGGCGGCGCAGCCGAAGCAACCGACCGGCCAGAGAGCTCCGGAGGAGCAGGTCGGTTGCGCAGGCGGAACCGACCGCCTTTTTCCCTTATAGCACCTTCGTAAAGTTTGCAAGTGCTCATGTACTGTCGAGTTTCCCATTTTTTCGTGGGAATATGTCTGAGCCCGGCTCCGACCAGCATCATAGCCGAGTACCCGTCCGGAAAGCTGCCGACAACCCGGGTTCGGCGGCGAATCTCTTTCA
>CAZPWP010000136.1:0-6611 GCA_964590295.1 uncultured Victivallis sp. | reverse complement strand
CAAAATGGAAACTACCACTCCTGGTCGGCTTTCATAAGCCGGAGAGGCCGCGGCGGGGAACACGCCCGCCCCGGTTCCCTCAACGGCGGCCAAGCCCGAGGCGAAGCAGGAACCGCCGCCGGATGCTGCGGCGCGGCCGGGCGGTGTCGCGCACGAACAGGAAGTAGAGCGCCGGAATCACGTAGAGCGTCAGCAGCGACGCCACGGTCAGGCCGCCGACCACCCCCATGCCGCAGCTCGAACGCAGTTCGGAACCGAGCCCGGTGCCGAGCGCCATCGGCAGCATCCCGGCCACCGACGCGATGCTGGTCATCACGATCGGACGGAACTTCGACCGGGTCGCCTGCAGCATCGCCCGGTGCGTGGTCATGCCGGAATTCACCAGCACGGCGCACTCATCCATAATCAGGATCGCGTTGTTCACCACGATGCCGATCATCATCACGCCGCCCAGGAGCCCCATCATCGACATCGACATGCCGGTCGCCCACAGCGTGGCGTACATGCCGAGGAACCCCAGCGGCACCGTGAACATGATCAGAAACGGCCGGGTCCAGGACTCCATGATTCCCGCGATCAGCAGATAGGTCAGCACCGTCGCAAGCAGAATCACCTGCCCGAACTCCCGGGCCGTCTCGTTCATCAGCTCCACATTGCCGCTCATCCGGACGCCGTACCCCGGCGGCAGCGAATCCTGCGCCAGTCTGCCGATCGTATCCGACACCGGGCCGAGCGCCATGCCGGGCGCGGTGTTCGCGTACAGCCACATCGTCCGCGCCTTGTCGTAACGGTTGATCACCACCGGGCGGGTGTTTTCGGTGATTTCGGCAAGCGTCTCCGCGCCGAGCGGATTGTTCTCCTTTGTGGTCGGCGCGGCCTGCCGGAGCTGCTCCTCGCCGTACTCCTTCCGGTTCTTCACCCGGATGTCGAAGGTCCGCGCCCCCGCCCGGTAGTCGCCCACCTCGATGCCGTCGAGCGAACCGAGCAGATATTCGTAGAGTTCATAGGCCGATATCTCCAGATTCTGCAGCACCGTCCGCCGGGGCGTGATGTTGATGTTCGGCTTGCGTTCGCGGCGGCTGGAGTCGACGTCGCGGACGATTCCCATGGTCGGCAGCTTCTCCATCACCGCCATTTCCGCCTCTTCGAGCACATCCAGATCGCTGCCGTTCATCACGCACCGGATCTCCGCGCCGCTGCCGCCGAAGGTCGCCGGAATCGACAGCGTCACCCGGCAGTTGTCCAGATAGGCGAGCTCCCGGCGCAGCTGCGCCTGCAGATCGTAGATCGACTCCTCCCGCTCGAATTTGTCCGTCGTGCGCAGCGTGATCTGCCCGATATAGACGGCCGAGGAGATCTGCCCGCCGCCGCCGTCGGAATCGCCGACCGTAATCGACATGCCGCGGATAAAGTCGAACTTCTTCAGGTGATCGGCCGCTTCGCGGATCAGCCGGTCGGTGGTCTCCAGATTGTAGTTGGTCGGGAACTCGAACTTGATCCGGATCTCCCCCTGGTCGCAGAAGGGGAGGAACGAGAGCCCCACCTGCGGCACCACCCGGAAGAAAACCGCCGCGGCGAGCACCAGCACCGCCAGGAGCAGCGACTTCGGATGGCGGGCGGTCCATTCGATGCTCCGGTCGAATTTCCGGCAGAGCCAGTCATATCCGCGGTCCCAGGGCGTGAACAGCTTCGCGAGAAGGCCGGGCGGCTCTCCCGCCTCCCCGGGCTGTTTCCGCTTCAGCAGCACGCAGGAGAGAATCGGCGTCAGCGTGAAACTGATGAAGAGCGACACCAGCGTCGCCACCACCATCACCCCCGCAAACGGCACCATCATCGTGCCGATCCGGGTGGTCATCATCATCACCGGCACAAACACCACCACGTTGGTGAGCGCGCTGGCCGAAACCGCGGCGATCACCTCGTCGGTGCCGCGTTCGGCGGCCTCCTTGATCGGCTCGCCCCGGTCGAGATGCTTGAAGATGTTCTCGATCACCACGATCGAGTTGGTCACCAGCACGCCGACCGAACAGCCCAGCGACAGCAGCGTCATGATGTTGAACGAATAGTTGAAATAGGCCATGGCCGCAAACGTCACGATCACCGAAATCGGCATCGATATCATCACGATGAAGGTCGATCTCGGCTCGTGCAGGAAGAGAAACAGCAGAACCGCCGTCAGAATGATTCCGGTCAGAATGCTGTTCCAGGCGTCGTCCACCGACGCCTGAATGAAGGCGCCGGAGTCGGTGAACCAGAAGAGTTCCATTCCGGTGGGCAGTTCGCCGTTCCGGACCATTTCGTCGAACCGCTGGCGGATCCCCCGGATCACTTCGACCGCGTTGGCCTCGCCCTTCTTGATGATGCGGAACCGGGCGGCGGGCCTGCCGTTCACATAGGCCTTGCTGCGCACCTCGCGGCTCATGAACTTGACGTCCGCCACATCGCGCAGATAAACCCGCCGGTCCTTGAATTTGCCGACCTCCAGCGCCTTGATCTGCTCGAAATCCTTGAAGTCCCCGTCGAAGGTGACGTTCTTTTCCCCCTTGTCGAACTGGATGCGCCCCAGCGGCTTGCGGACGTTGTTCTCCTGCAGTCTGGTGACGACGTCGTTGATCGTCAGGTTCATCGCGGTGAGCTTCGCCCGGTCGATCAGAACGTGGATCTGCATTTCGTTCGCGCCGTAGACGCGCACCTCGCCCACGCCCGGCACCGAGGAGAAGCGGTCGGCGATCACGTCGTCGGCGTAGTCGTAGAGATCGTCCTGCGTGCGGTCGCCGACCAGAAACGCCTGCACCACGGTGGTCGCGTTGGTGTCGATCTTGCGGATGGTGGGTTCGTCGGCGCCTTCGGGCAGATCGTCGCGGATGCGGTTCAGCGCCTCGCGGATGTCGGTCGCGGCGACGTCGACGTCGGTCCCCATGTTGAACTCCAGCTGGATGCGCGCCTCGTCCTCCATGGAGGTGCTGGTGATATGCTTGATGCCGTCCAGCGAAGAGACGGCGTCCTCGATCCGCTTGACGACCTCGACTTCGATCTCCGTCGGGCTGGCGCCCTCATATTCGCAGCGCACCAGCACCATCGGCACCTCCATGTTCGGCAGCAGGTCGATGCGGATCCGGGGGTAGAGACTGACGCCGATCATCACCAGCACGATGATGAACGCCGTCATGGCAATCGGGCGGCGGACCGACCATTGACTCAGAAACATGCGGCCGCCCCCCGTTACTGCTTCGTTTTGATCTCGCGGAGCAGCGAGCCGTTGTTGACGAAGGTCTGGCCGGTGACGACGAACCGCTCATTCAGCAGCTCCGCGGCGTTGAGCACTTCGCAGTATTTGCCGTCCACGATGCCGCGCGCCACGCTGAAACTCTTCGCCCGGCTCTCCGGCGTGATCGCGTACACGATGTAACGGTCGTCGGCCCGCAGCAGCAGGGCGTCGGCCGGCAGGCCGTACGCCTCCTTCTCCTCCAGGATGATGGAGAGGTCGCACAGCGTGCCGCTGACCAGCCGGATCTCCGGCGGCAGCAATACCTTCAGCTTGAAGGTGCGGCTCTCCGGATCGATGTTCGGCGCCTTGTAGGTCACCGCCGTGCGCCCCTTTTCGACGCCGTCGAGAATGACGCGGGCCGGCGTCTTCCCCGCCTCCACCTGATCGTAGTAGACCGAACTGATGTAGCAGATCACCTCCAGCTGCTTCTGATTTTCCAGCTTGAGGATGTTCTGCCCGGCGGTGACATATTCGTTCTCCTCGACGTATTTGTCGGTGATGATGCAGTCGAAGGGGGCCTTGACGATGGAATCGTCCAGATTCTTCCCGGCGATGACGAGGTTGCTCTCCGCCTGCTTGAGCTGCGCCTCGGCGTTGACGATGGCGGCCTGCGCATCCCGGACGTCGGTCTTCGCCTTCCGGTAGGCGGTTTCATAGGTCTCGAACTCGGTCTGGCTGGTCGCCTTCGACTGCCAGAGGGTCAGGAACCGTTCGTAGTCCAGCGTGGCCTTGCGTTCGGAAATCTCCGCGCTCTCCAGCGCGATGCGGGCGCTCTCCAGCTCGGCGTTCTTGACTTTGATGTCGTCCTCCCGCATGGTCACCTGATTCTTCAGCACCTGCCGGTCGATGACGAAGAGCACGTCGCCCTTCCGGCGGGTGTCGCCCTCGTCGACCTTGAGCAGTTCGAGCGTCCCGCTGATCTTGGCGGAAATGGTCGCATATTCCACCGGCCAGACGGTTCCCTGCACGGGAATCTGCCGCCGGAAAGTGCGTTTCTCCAGAGGCTGCAGCGTCACGCGCGTCTCCCGCTCCGCGACCTGCTTTTTCCGCTCCTGCGAACAACCGCCGCAGGTTCCGAACAGGATCCCGAAGGCGGCGCAGAACAACAAACATCGAAATACGGTCACACTCCCCTCCCTGCCGCTTGAAAAATTCACATGAAAGTTTTCGTTCTTGTCCCAAATTTCGTGAAGAAATGGATCTCCCGTCAACGGGCGTCGCTTTGTCCCCGGTTCACAATAGCACAGGGAACTCTGTTTTTCAAGTCCATTTTTTCAAGATAACCCGGAAAGCGGGATTTGTCAAGCCGTCCGCCGCGGGTTGCGGCCGATCTCCCGCGTTTTCGGATGGAATTTCCCCTAAAATGCAAATATTTACGATCCGGCGCTTGAAAAAGACGAAAAGTGGAGTATGTTAAAGATCCGTCAATGACCGATGGAGAGAAAACTGTATCATAAACCTACTGTAACCCGGGATTCCGAATCATGGCACACAAAAAAGGACAGTCCAGCAGCCGCAACGGCCGCGACAGCAAACCGAAGTTTCTTGGCATCAAAGCGTTCGGCGGAGAGGAAGTGACCGCCGGTTCGATCATCGTCCGCCAGCGCGGCACCCGCTTCCGGCCGGGAACCAACGTCGGCTGCGGCCGCGATTTCACGCTGTTCGCCCTCTGCGACGGCACGGTCGAGTTCCGCAAGGAACAGCGCAAGGTCAACGTCGTCCCCTGCTCCGCCGAGTAAGCGGAACCGGCGACACGACGCCCGTCACGGAAGCCCCGGGGAAGATTTTCCCGGGGTTTCTGCGTATCCGCGGGTTGCAAAACACCGCGGCAACGGTACATTATTCAGCGAAATCCGGAGGGAACACCAGATGTTTGTGGACAAGGCGATCATCACGGTCAAGGCGGGCGACGGCGGCGACGGCTGCTGCAGCTTTCACCGTGAAAAATTCGTGCCGCGCGGCGGTCCGGACGGCGGCGACGGCGGCGCGGGCGGCAACGTCATCCTCGAGGCGGCCGACAGCGAGCAGAGCCTGGCCGGCCTCCTCTGCAGCCGCCGCTACCAGGCGCAGAACGGCCCCGGCGGAAAAGGCTCCAACCGGCACGGGGGCAAAGCGCCGGACGTGATCCTCAAGGTTCCGGTCGGCACCGTGGTCACCGACCGCGCCACCGGCGAACTCCTCTGCGACATGGAGCAGAACGGCAGACGGGCGATCGTCGCGGCCGGCGGCCGGGGCGGACGCGGCAACCCGCGCTTCGTCACCCGCACCAACCGGGCGCCGCGCGAATGGGAGCCGGGCGAACCGGGCGAGGAACGGGAACTTCTGCTCGAACTCAAAACCATCGCCGACGTCGGGCTGGTGGGGTATCCCAACGCGGGCAAGTCGACGCTGCTGCGCGCCGTTTCCGCCGCGCGGCCCAAGGTGGCGCCCTACCCCTTCACCACGCTTCACCCGACGGTCGGCGTGGTGGAATACCCCGACTATGCGCGGATCACGGTGGCGGATATTCCGGGGCTGATCGACGGCGCGCATGAGAACGTCGGTCTGGGGCACGCCTTCCTCAAGCACATCGAGCGGACGGTGGTCCTCGCCTTCGTCCTCGACATGGCCGGAACCGACGGGCGTCTGCCGTGGGACGATCTGCGCCACCTGCGCAACGAACTGGAGCTCTACATGAAGGGGCTCTCCCGGCGGCCCGCCCTCATCGTCGCCGGCAAGATGGATCTGCCCGGCGCGGCGGAAAATCTCGAACTCCTGCGCGCCGAATTCGCCGACGAGACGATTCCGATCGTGCCGGTCTCCGCGGCGGCGGGCGACACCGGCGAACTCAGGGAGAAGCTGCGCGCGATGGTCGAGGCGCGGCGGAACGCCCCGTTCGACTTCTGACGCCGGGCGGCCTGCGCCGCGCGGCGGCGTGTCACTTCCCGCCGAGGAGCCGGAAGATGTTCGCGAACGCCGCACGCACCGCGTCATCGCTCGCCGGCTTCACCAGCTCCTCCGGCTTCGGATGTTCCGCCAGGTCGCCGGTCAGGCAGGCGAGGAAGGGAGAGGGCAATGCCGGTTTCGAAACGCCGCGCAGCATCCGCTGCTTCGCCCGCAGCAGATAGAGCTGCCGCCGGGCCCGGGTGATCGCCACATAGAAGAGCCGGAGCTCCTCGTCGGCCGCTCCCTCCTCCAGGGCCCGCTCATGCGGGAAGATGTTCCGCTCCATCGCGACGACGAACACCACCGGGAACTCCAGCCCCTTGGCCGCGTGCACGGTCATGAGCGTCCCCGCGTCGGCGTCCGGGGACTCCTCCTCGA
Organism: uncultured Victivallis sp.; assembly: GCA_964590295.1. Lineage (GTDB taxonomy): Bacteria > Verrucomicrobiota > Lentisphaeria > Victivallales > Victivallaceae > Victivallis. The sequence continues at coordinate 40 of CAZPWP010000136.1, read as the reverse complement.
CCCGGTCGTTCTCCCCGAGCAGCGCCAGATTCTCCCAATA
>CAZPWP010000135.1:0-6631 GCA_964590295.1 uncultured Victivallis sp. | reverse complement strand
CTCAGGAGGCGAACCCATGCGGCTTGAACTTCAGGAACTTACGGCCGGTTACGGCCGCAAGATCATTCTCGACGGCGTCACGCTGGAGGCTTCGGAGGGGAAGATCCTCACGCTTCTCGGTCCCAACGGCTGCGGCAAATCCACTCTGCTCAAGACGATCGGGCGGCTGCTCCGGCCGCAGGGCGGAGCGGTGCTGCTTGACGGGAAGTCGATCCACCGGCTCGACACGGCGAAACTCGCCCGCGATCTGGCGATTCTGCCCCAGCTCCACCATGCGCCGGCCGATCTGACGGTGCGACAGCTGGTCTCCTGCGGACGATTTCCGCACCGGAAGGGATTCGCTCCGCCGGGAAAACATGACACAGAGGTGGTCGAACGTGTCCTCGAACGGACCAGGCTCACGAAACTGGCCCACCGCCCACTGGCCACGCTCTCCGGCGGCGAACGGCAGCGGGCGTGGATCGCGATGACGCTCGCGCAGGAGCCGAATCTGCTGCTGCTCGACGAACCGACCACCTTTCTCGACATCTGCTGTCAGTTCGAAATCATCGAACTGGTGCGCGAGCTGAACCGCGAACTCGGAATCACGGTAGTGATGGTACTTCACGACCTCAATCTGGCGGCGCGCTGTTCGCACCTGCTCGCGGCGATCCGCGACGGCAAGCTCCGGTACGCGGGGAACGCGGAGGAGATTCTTCGCCCGGAAATCCTGCGGGAAATTTTCGAAATCGAAGCGAAGGTGGTCACCGGCGCGGACGGCATTCCGTACTGCATTCCGGTCGGCTCCCGTCGCCGGGAGCGAGAGGGCAAAAGGGAGATGCCATGAAGAAACATTGTATCGATCTCTCACCGGCAAACCTTCCGGAGGCACTGGTCGCCGTGTGGTTCGGCACCACCGCACCCGGTGCGGAGGCCTTCTATCTTCCGGTGGAGGAGGAGCTGAGGCGGCGCCCCCCGGGAATTCCACGGTACCGCGCCTATCTCTCCCGGGTAGTCCGACGCCGCCTTGGCGTGACGGTTCCCGCTCCGACGGAGTGTCTTCTCCGGCCTGCTGACGGCAGGGGAGGAATTCGACCGCCGACGGGCGGAGCTTGTGCCGTTCCTCACGACAAACGGCGGCTTCAATGCCATCGACCTCTCGCTTCCGGTCTGTGCGGAGCCCGTCCGGCGGAGGCAGTTCTTCGCCGCGGTCGCCGCGACGGTTCCGGCGGGGAGTGCGGCGCTCTTCCTGGGGCACGGCCACGCCAACGGGCGGAGCGACGCGCTCTACTCTCTGGTGGCGAAGGAGTGGAAAGAGTCTCATCCGAGTGTGTTTCCCGCCTGTGTCGAAGGGCGTCCCGCCTTCGAAGAGGTGCAGCAGGAACTTCTCATTGCAAACATCAACCGCCTTCAGCTCCGCCCGTTGCTGCTGACGGCGGGGAATCACGCCCGCAACGATCTCGCAGGTTCCGGGGCGGAGTCGTGGAAATCACAGCTGAAGGCGGCGGAAATCGAATGTATCCCGGAGCTCCGCGCCCTGGGGGAGTATATCCTGCCGTCGCCGCCCGGCTGGCCGAAGCGCCGTTCTTCCCGGCGGAACAGATGAACTGCAATACGATGGAGAGAAAATGAACCGGATCGAACATGGCGGCAATCTGACAGCGCTCGCCCGCGAGGCGGAATGCCTCCCGAAGGAGCTGCTCGACTTCAGCGTCAACCTCAATCCCTGCGGACCGCCGCCGGGGGCGAACGGCAGCTTTCTGCGCAGTTTCGACCTGCTCGGCGCCTATCCGGAGCCTCACGCGGAGTCGCTCCACCGCTTTCTGGCGGGAGTGACCGGCATTCCGGAGGAGTGCCTTCAATCCGGAAACGGTTCCAACGAACTTCTGATGTACCTGCCCGCGCTCACCGGGGCGAAGCGGGCGCTGATCGTCACGCCGGCTTATCTCGAATACGAACCGGCCTGCCGCCGAGCGGGGCTGGAGGTCGAATACTTTCCGCTCCGGCGCGAAGAGAAGTTCGCGCTCTCTCCGGAGAAGCTGGAGCAATCCATCCGCCCCGGCGATCTGGTGATCGACGCCAACCCCGGCAATCCGACCGGAACGGCGGTGAAGGCGGCGGAACTGGCGGCGCTGGCCGGACGGCATCCCGATGCGACATTCCTGATCGACGAGGCGTTCACCGACTTTCTGCCGCCGGAGTACCGCCTCACCGGGATCCGGCGCGACAATCTCATTCTGCTGCGTTCGCTGACCAAGTTCTATGCGATGCCGGGGCTGCGGATGGGGTACGTGATCGCCCCGGCGCGGCTCATCGCCTCGCTCCGGGCGCAGCTGCCCTGCTGGCAGTTGTCGACGCCCGCCGAACGGATGATCCGCTACTGTCTCTCTTCGACGGAAGAGTTCGCCGAACGGAGCCGCCGCGAAACCGCGCAGCTGCGGAAGGAACTTGCCGGCATGCTCGAAAAAATTCCGCAACTGGTCTGTTATCCCTCTCTCGCGAACTATCTGCTGCTCGAATCCCCCCGGCCCGATCTGGCCGGACGCTTGTTGAGGGAGGAACATATCGCGGTACGCCGCTGTGCCGATTATCCGGGGCTGGGAGAGAAATTTTTCCGCGTCGGGGTCCGGAGCCGAGAGGAGAATCTCCGCCTCGCGACAGCACTTGCCCGCCTCTGCGACGCAAAGACGCCGTACATTTCGCAGAAACGCCGGACACCGGCACTGATGATTCAAGGCACCTGTTCCAACGCGGGCAAGAGCATGCTGGCCGCCGCCTTCTGCCGGATCATGCTCGAAGACGGCATTTCGGTCGCTCCGTTCAAGGCCCAGAACATGGCGCTCAACTCCTTCGTCACTCCGGACGGCGGCGAGATCGGCCGGGCGCAGGCGGTGCAGGCGGAGGCGTGCCGGCTCGACCCGGATGTGCGGATGAATCCGATCCTGCTCAAGCCGGAGAGCGACCACGGCAGTCAGGTGATCGTGCGGGGGCGGGCGGTCGGGAGCATGCGCGCGAAAGAGTTCTTCCGTCGCAAGCCGGAGTTCTGGCGCGAAGTCACCGCCAGCTACGACAGCCTGAGCCGGGAGCGCGAAGCGATCGTGCTCGAAGGCGCGGGAAGCCCCGGCGAAATCAACCTCAAATCGACCGATATCGTCAACATGCGCATGGCCGAATACGCCGATGCCAGGGTTCTCCTGGCGGGTGACATCGACCGGGGCGGCGTATACGCCTCCTTCATCGGGACCTACGCGACCTTCGAACCGTGGGAACGGCGGCTCCTGTACGGCTTCGTGGTCAACAAGTTCCGGGGGGATCCCGCGCTCCTCGGAAACGCCCATGCCGAAGTGGAGCGTTTCACCGGCAAACCGGTGCTCGGCGTGATCGACTTTCTGCCGGGACCTGGTCTGCCGGAAGAGGATTCGGTCGGCTTCTCCTTCGCGGAGAAAGCGAAGCCGGGCGCGGTGATCGACATCGCGCTAATCCGGCTCGGCCACATCGCCAACTTCACCGACTACGCACCGCTCGAAGCGGAGCCGGACACCGTCGTGCGCAATGTCTCTTCTTCGGAGGAGTTCGGAACTCCCGATGTGGTGATTCTGCCCGGCAGTAAATCAGTTGCGGCCGATTTCGCCATGCTGGAGCAGAACGGACTTGCCGGAAAAATCCGCGAAGCGGTGCACCGCGGCTGCCGGTTCGCCGGAATCTGCGGCGGACTTCAGCTTGCCGGTGACGTGCTGCTCGACCCGGACCGGGTGGAATCGCCGAATCCGGTTTCTCCGATGTTCGGCTTCCTGCCGCTGGTGACCACGATGAAAGGGGAGAAGATTCTCCGGCGCACCACCGGAACCACGGCGGACGGCACCCTGGTTTCCGGCTATGAGATCCACCACGGCCGAACCGACTGCAACGATCCTTCCGTCAAGGTGATCCGTTCCTCCGACGAGCGGCCGGTCGGCTTCGAACGGGGGAACTGTTTCACCACCTATCTGCATGGCATCTTCGATGACGACCGCTTCCGTCGGAAGTGGCTCGACGAGGTCCGGGTAAGAAAGGGGCTTGCCCCGCTCGGGGAAGTGACCACGCACTATGGAATGGAGGCGGCGCTCGCCCGACTCGCCGCCCACGTCCGCGAACGGATTGACATTCCGGCACTCTACCGGGCGATGGGAGTGCGGTAAGATGCTCGAATTCGACGATCGGAAACGCGGATTGCTCCTGAACCTCACCGGCGACGGCAAGGGCAAGAGCACCAGCGCCTTCGGCACGGCGCTCCGGGCGCTCGGCTGGGGGTGGCGCATCGCGGTAATCCAGTTCATGAAAGGGAAGCGGCCGACCGGAGAGAAAAACTTCTTCTCCCGGTACTTCCCCGAAATGATTTTCGAACAGTACGGGCTCGGCCTCACCACCCGTCCCGGCGACCACCGGAGCATGGCGCAGCGGGGCTGGGCGAGGACACGGGAACTGCTGGAGAGCTTCGACGGCGAACTCCTGATCCTCGACGAACTCAACGTCGCGCTCTTCCACGGCTTTCTCGACCCGGCGAAGGTGGCCGCCGTCCTCCGGGCGCGCCGTGCAACGCTCAACCTCATCGTCACCGGACGGCACGCGCCGCCGGAACTGATCGAAATCGCCGACCTGGTCTCGGAAATCGCCGACATCAAACACCCCTTCCACCAGGGAATCCCCGCCAGAAAAGGAGTTGACTACTGATGAAATCCCCATGTGAACGGATTCAATGGAACTGCAGCGGCAGTGAGATCGAACAGGAGAGCTTTCGTCGGATCGACCGGGAGGTCCCCACCGCCCTGCGCCGGCGCTTCATCGACGCCGAGTGGCACGTCGCCCGGCGATTGATCCACACCACCGCCGACTTCACCATCGCCGGACAGCTCCGTTTCTCGCCGGGCGCGATCGAAGCAGCCCTCGCGGCGCTCCGGCGCGGCGCGCGCATCTACACCGATTCGAACATGATCAAATCGGGGCTGTCGATTCCGAAATTGCAGAAGTTCCACCCCTCCTACTGCCGCGAAGCGATTCTCTGCCCGGTGGCGGATCCGGAGACGGCGGAGTACGCAAAAAAACGCGGCATCACCCGCGCGCTCGCGGCGGTCGAACTCCACGAAAAGGAACTGGATGACTCCATCTTCCTCTGCGGCAACGCGCCGCTCGCCCTCGCCGGGGTGGTCCGCCTGACGCTGGCGAAGCGCATCGCCCCGGCGTTGGTGGTCGCCATGCCGGTGGGATTCGTCAATGTGGTGGAATCCAAGGAGTATTCGGAGGAACTCCCCACCCCCAGCATCCGCATCGACGGGCGGCGGGGTGGCAGTCCTCTGGCGGTAGCGACCTTGCACGGCATCATGGAGAACGCACTGTGAAACATCCCGACGGAACGCCCTTGCGGAACGGCTTCACCACCGGCGCGGCGGCGACGGCGGCGGCGGTCGGCGCCTGGACCTCGCTGCGCGGCGCTCCCCCGCCGGAACAGGTGGAGCTGCTGCTGCCGGACGGTTCGTTCCTCACCATCCCGCTGGAGCAGTGCACCCCAGGCACCGCAACGGTCCGGAAGGACGGCGGCGACGACCCCGATGTGACCGATCAGGCGGAGATCAAAGTGGAACTCCGCCCGTGGCCGTGCGACGACCCGCGCGCTTTCCATGAACAATGCGGTGAAGGAGTGCTTCATCTCACCGGCGGCGAAGGAGTCGGCGTCGTCACCCGTCCGGGGCTCGCCGTCCCGCCGGGACATTTCGCGATCAATCCCGGACCGCGCCGCATGCTGGTGAAGAACCTCGAACGGGCCGGATTCGGCAGGACGCCGGGCGAAGCGCTCACGGTCGTCATCTCGATTCCGGCGGGAAAAGTTCTGGCGGAGAAGACGCTCAATCCGACTCTCGGCATCGTCGATGGGATCTCGATTCTGGGCAATTCCGGCATCGTGCGCCCCTACTCCAACGCCGCCTATGCCGCGACGGTGGCACTGCAGCTGCGCGCCGTTGCGGAGGCGGGGGGCAAAGCGGCGGCGCTGGTCACCGGCAACCGGACGGCGGAGGCGGTCGGGCGCGACTATCCGGAGCTTCCGCCCGAAGCGATCATCCGCATCGGCGACTTCATCGACGCGGCGCTCCGCGCGGCGGAGACGGCCCGCCTCGAACGGATTGTGCTCGGCTGCATGACCGGCAAACTTTTCAAATACGCCTGCGGCGACCGCAACACCCACGCCGCCAACACGAAACTCGACCTGACGCGACTGGAGGAGTTCGGGGTGAAACTTCCCGGCGTTCCGCTGGAAAAGCTCCACACCACCGGGGAACTCGCCGCGTACCTCACGCAGGAGGAGTTCCGGGCGATACAGCGGCGTCTCCACAATGCCGCACTGCGGCTCCTCTCCGGCCGCCTCACCGGAATCCGGCTGGAAATTGCGCTCTACGACGACCGAAAGGAGAAAATTTTTTCATGAAGACCATTGACATCATCGGCTTCGACGGCCGCGACTGGAGCGCCGAATCGCTCGAACTGCTCCGGAACGCCGACATCGTCGCGGCGGGGAAGCGGATTCTCGCCGCCCTGCCGCCGGAACTCTCAGCCCGGAAAGTTCCGCTCGGCGGCAATCTCGCCGCCAAACTGGAAGCCCTTCCGCGGCAGGAAACGGCTG
>CAZPWP010000134.1:4502-6644 GCA_964590295.1 uncultured Victivallis sp. | reverse complement strand
CATGCGCTCGCGGCGCTGACCGCGCTGAACAGAGCGCGGGCCAGGCCGTGGAGACATGCTTCGCCGGGCTTTTTACACCAGTTCAAGTTGTCCGGTTTTGTCAACAGCCGCGCGCCGCGCGGCGCAGCGCGCCTTGAGCACGTTCAGGAGTTCCGGCGGCACGCGAAGCCCCCCCGTGCCGGAGCCGAGCCGGATCGCGGGGGAGTTCGCCCCGTGAAAATCGCTCCCGCCGGAGACGGCCAGATGGTAGACCCCGGCCAACTCAAGGATCAACGCCGTCTCCGACGGACCGAACATGCTGCAATACCCTTCGACCGCGTCGAGACCGAGCGGAGAAAAACGCTTCATGATCCGCCTCGCCCAGGCTCGCTCGTTGCGCTCCCGGTAGACCGGATGCGCCCAGACGGCGATGCCGCCCGCCGCGTGAATCACCTCGATGGCGCGGGCCGGATCGGGGAGTTCGCGCGGCACATAGGCCGCACAGCCCCGCTTGAGCAACCGGTCGAAGACCGACTGCATGGTGGGGAAGCCGTATTTCCGCATCAGTGCGCGGGCGAAATGGGGTCGCCCGATGCTGGCGCTGTCGGAGGAGAGGCCGGCGAATTCCGGCTCATCCCAGGTCACCGGAAACCCGAGCGTATTGAGCTTGAACCGGATCCGTTCATTGCGGCGGCGGCGCTCCTCCCGCATCGCTCCGAGAAACGCGGCGAGTTCCGGCGCCTCCGGGTCGATGAAGAGCCCGACGAAGTGGAGCTCCCGGTTGCCGAACATCGTGGAGAGCTCCACGCCGGGAATCGTCTCCACCTCCGGATGGCGCCGCCCCGCCTCCAGAAACACCGCAACCCCGGCAACGGTATCGTGATCGGTGAGAGCGACGGCGCCGACTCCGGAAGCGGCGGCAAGCTCCACCAGTTCCGCCGGCGTGCAGCTCCCGTCGGAACAGCAGCTGTGAATGTGCAGATCAATCCGGTTCACGACCGCTGCTCCTTCCGGGGGATCTCCCGCAGCAGCGCCTGCAGATGCACCAGCCGCAGTTCCGGCGGATTGCGGTAGTCGATCACCGGCTGAAGCCCCTTCTTCCGGTAGATGGCGCCGCCGGGATTGTTGAGCGTCACCCGCCCGTCCACCACGGTGAAATGTTCGTATCCGGCCTGCGCGGCCAGAATCCGCAGCCGGACCACCTCCAGCAGCGTTTTCGCACACTTCGGCAGCTTCCCGTACCGGTCGCGCAGTTCGGCGGCAAAGTCGGCGAGTTCCGCCTCGGAGCAGATTGCGCTCAACCGCCGGTAGGCGTCGAGGCGGAGCCGGTCCCCGCCGATGTACTCCGGCGGAAACGCCGCGGCGAGTTTCCCCTCCGGCGCGGTCAGCGTGAAACTGATGAAATCGACCGCCATCTCCACCTCCGGCAGAAATTCGCACTTCTCGCCGCGCAGTTTGCCGACCTCCTGCTTCAGCAGCTGGCAATAGAGGTCGAACCCGATGGTGTTGAGGTGGCCCGACTGCACCGCGCCGAGCAGATTGCCCGAACCGCGGATCTCCAGGTCGCGCAGCGCCAGCTGAAATCCCGCGCCCAGACTGGAACAGCGGCAGATCGCCGAGAGCCGCTTGCGCGCGTCGGAGCTGACCAGCCGGCTCTTCGGCAGCAGCATGTAGGCGTACGCCTGATGCTTCCAGCGCCCTACCCGCCCGCGGAGCTGATAGAGTTCGGCCAGTCCGAACCGGTCGGCCTGTTCGATGATGATGGTATTCGCATTCGGCACATCGAGCCCCGATTCGACGATGGTGCTGCAGACGAGACAGTCGATCTTCCCTTCAAGGAAGCTGGTCATGACCGCCTCCAGCTCCTCCTCCGGCATCTGCCCGTGCGCCACGGCGAACCGCACTTCAGGGAGCATCGAACGCAGCTTCCTCGTCACCTCGTCGATCGTGCGCACCCGGTTGTGCAGATAGTAGACCTGCCCGCCGCGGGCGAGTTCCGCCTCGATCGCCTGCACCACAAGGCGGTCCTCCTCGGGCGCGATCACCGTCTTGACCGGCAGCCGCAGCCTCGGCGCGGTCATCAATGTGCTCAGGTCGCGCGCGCCGGCCATCGCCAGATAGAGCGTCCGCGGAATCGGCGTCGCCGACATGGTGAGCACATCC
>CAZPWP010000134.1:0-4492 GCA_964590295.1 uncultured Victivallis sp. | reverse complement strand
ACTTCGGCGCGGAACCGGCGGAGCCGCTCCTTGTGCTTGACCCCGAACCGCTGCTCCTCGTCGATCACCACCAGCCCGAGGTTGTGGAACCTCAGCTCCGGATTGCAGAGCCGGTGGGTGCCGATGATGATGTCGATTCCGCCGTTGCCGAGCCGACGGATGATTTCGTTCTGTTCCGCGACCGAACGGAAGCGGCTGAGCACCTCGATCGTGCAGGGATAGGCGGCGAACCGTTCCCGGAAGCTGTAGTAATGCTGCTGTGCCAGCACCGTGGTCGGCGCCAGAATCGCCACCTGATATCCGGCGGAAACCGCTTTGAACGCCGCCCGCATCGCCAGTTCGGTCTTTCCGTAGCCGACGTCGCCGCAGAGCAGCCGGTCCATCGGCCGCGGCGACTCCATGTCGGCCCGGATCTCGTCGGTCGAACGGCGCTGATCCGGCGTATCGTTGAAGGGGAAGGCGCGCAGGAAGGCGCGGGTCTCCGCCGTGTCCGGCGGGAAGACGATGCCCGGCGACGCCTGCCGCATCGCCTGGAGCCGGAGCATATCCGCGGCGTAGGAGCGGACGCTCCGCCGGGCGCTCTCCTTGTCCCGGCTCCAGCGCACTCCGCCGAGCCGGTGCAGCGTCACCCGTCCGGGAGTGCCGAGGTAGCGGCTCACCTTGTGCGCCTGCAGCAGCGGCACGTAGAGAATCTGGTTGTCCGCGTACTCGATGACCAGCACTTCGCGGGCCACCCCCCGGCTGGTCAGCGTGCGGAATCCCCGGAAAATGCCGATGCCATGGTCGAGATGCACCGCATAGTCCCCCTCGTCGAGGTCGGCGAGCGAAAACTCCGGTACCGGAACCGCCGCCGGGTCCGCGCTGACCGGAGCCGGCGCCTCCCCTTCCGCCGTCCGCCCTTCGTGGGAGAAACCGGCGGTGATCAGCTCCTTTTCGGTGATGAGCAGCAGCCGTTCGGCGGGCAGGGAAAATCCGGCGCCGATTCCGGCGACGTCGAACGAGGGACGGCAGACGGCCAGTTCGTTCCGGACGCACCACGCCTCGAGCGCGGGGAGATTTTCCGGATGGGGAGCGAGCGCCACCACCCGGGTGCCGGAATCGGCGGCGCAACGGAGATTGCCGAGCAGCATCCGCCGCCGCAGCTCCTCCGCGCCCGCCTTCGCGCTTTCGCCGATTTCACCGGCGATCTCGCCGGACGCGGGGAAGACGTCGGCCGCCTCCGCCTCCGGATGGTACGCCATGGCCGCGGCATCGTAGAAGGCGGCGGCTTCCGCCGCGGTGCATTTCTCCTCCAGCAACGCCTCCCACCGGCGGCACACCTCCGGAGTGGAATATTTTTCCAGCCGGTCGAGACAGCTCTCCGGATAGACCGTCAGCAGCCGCCAGCTGCGGCGGGTGAAATAGCAGAAGAGATCGGCGTCGGCCGCCCCGCCCGCGGTGATTCCCGCCCGGCCGATCACCCGGTATTCGGAGACGCTCCCGGTGGAACGCTGATTCTCCGGCGAAAAGGTGCGCATGGAATCGATCTCATCCCCGAAGAACTCGACCCGGCAGGGGACGTCGTGCGCCGGGCTGAAGATATCGACGATCCCGCCGCGCCGGGCAAACTCCCCCGCCACCGAGACCTCATACTCGTCATCATAGTCGAGCCGGACCAGCTTTTCGACCAGCGCACCGATCGGGATCTCCATGCCGGGGACCAGCACCAGCTGCGCATCGCGCGTCTCCTCCGGCGGCGGGGCGGGCGCCAGCAGCGCGTGAATGCTGCCGATCACCAGGTCGAACTGCCCGTTGAGCGCCGAATTGAGCGCCCGCGCCCGGCGGCTCTCCCCCCCCGGAAAGAGCAGCTTCCCCCGCCCGGACTCCGGAATCACCAGCATCTTCAAATCCAGTTCGAGTTCCCGGGTGAGCGCCTCGATCTCCGCGACCACCCGGTCGACCAGATTGAGTTCTGGCAGTGCGGCGATGAGCGGCGAATCCCCGTTGAGGGCAGTCCGCAGCAGAGGCAGTGCGACCGTCCCGGGGTCGACTCCTCCGCGGCTGACTGCCGCCGCGGCGGAATCGGCCAGATATTTTTTCAGAATTTTACGCCAATTCACCGCACTTGCGGCTTGATTTTTAACCATTTTATTATATGTTGTTCCATTTAAGGGGCTGTAAATAACGAACCCCGGTTGTTTGCACCGTTTTATTATAAGCCGCAATTGTGAATTTTGGTAGGGCTAAAGTTCGGGTTTATCAATAAAAAGTTGAAATTATTTTAAAATTTCCGTATCCGACGGCAGATTCCGGCCGATTTCGGCATGCGGGAAAAGGATCCTCCATGACAAAACAGAACTTCGCGTCGAAGTCCGCCCCCGCGGCGGACACCTCCTCCCGAAAAGAAAACCCGGATGAAGCAACGGAGTCCGGAATGAAGAGGTGCGCCGCCGGAATCGCGCCGGCAGTACCGCTTGCACCTCTTCCCGATCTCCCGGACGAGGAGGAGGACTTCCCCCCGGTCGAACCCCTCGCAGAGTCCCGCGCCGGTCGCAAACTGATCATCAAGAAAGTGGCAGCCCCCCCGGTGAAGTTTGCGCCGAAAGTTCCGAAACCCGCTCCGGAAGAGGCGATCGACGCCGAGGCGGAGGCGAAGCGCCGCCGCAAGACGGGCGAGGCCGCCGCCAAACCGCGCACCAAGCAGGAAAAGGACTCCGCCCGCAAAATCGCACTCGACTCCAAGGTGATCGCCGAAACCAAGAACGACACCATGAAGGTCTACATGGGGGAGATCGCCCGGATTCCTCTGGTCAATAAAAAAGAAGAAGCCGAGCTTGCCGACGACATCCACTGCGGCGATCTCGACCGGCATGAAAATGCCCGTTCCACTCTCATCAAGGCGAATCTGCGGCTGGTCGTCAAGATCGCCCACGACTTCAAGGGGCTGGGGCTGCCGCTGCTCGATCTGATCTCGGAAGGAAACATCGGCCTGATGCGGGCGGTGGAGAAGTTCGATCCGGCCAAGGGAGCCAAATTCAGCAGCTACGCCGCCTGGTGGATCAAACAGTCGATGCGCCGCGCCCTGGCCAACCAGAGCCGGACCATCCGCATCCCGGTCCAGTCGGCCGGCAAGATCAACAAGATCAAATCGGTCCGCATGAAGCTGGCCGAAGAGCTCGGCAGAGAACCCTCCGACGCGGAAATCGCCGAACATCTTGACTTCAGCGAACGGACTGTCGCCGGACTCCGCCTCGCCGATCTGCGCACCTTCTCGCTCCACGATCCGATCCAGCAGGGTGAGGAAGGGGAATTTCAGGACATCATTCCGGACCGTCACGCGATGACGCCGGACCAGATTCTCGGCGACGTCGAATCGGTCTTCCGTCTGATGGATCTGCTCGAAAAACTCGAGGACCGCGAACGGCGCATTCTGGAAATGCGGTTCGGGCTGCACGGCAACCGTCCGCTCACCCTCGAAGAGGTCAGCCAGGAGATCGGCCGAACCCGCGAACGGGTCCGCCAGATCCAGAATCAGGCCCTTTCCAAACTCAAGCAGCTTCTGGTCGACGAAGCGGGGTTCTCTCCAGATTGACCTTTCCCATGAGCCGGGCAACCGGCTCTTCCCGACAAAAAGAAAAATACAAAAGGCCCGGCCGGGAGTTCTCCTGCCGGGCTTTCCTGTCTTTGCCGGAACGGCGGTCAGCGCGCGTAGTATTCGATCACGCTCATGATCTTGACGCTCACCGGAATCTCTTCCTGCTGCGGCGCACGGGTCAGCGTGGCCTTGAGGTTGTCGAGATCGACCTCCATATAGGGAGGAATGACCGAGTTGCCCTTCTTCGCCATCTCGGCGATCGCCGGGGACTTCCCGGGGTTGATCGAAATGACCTGACCTTCCCGCACCTGATAGCTGGAACGGTCCACCCGCCTGCCGTCCACGAGAATGTGCCCGTGGTTGACATACTGCTTGGCGGCGAAGATGGTCGGCGCGAAACCGGCGCGGAACACCATCGCATCAAGACGCTGTTCCAGACTGCGGAAAAGTTTCTCATGCGCCTGGCCGGTACCGGCCTTGGCCTTGGCATAGGCGATGCGGAGCTGCTTCTCGCTGATCGCGTAGTAGTTCTTGAGCTTCTGCTTCTCCAGCAGGAGTTCGCCGTAGGTGGAGAGCTTGACGCGGCGTCCCTTGCCGTGCGGCCCGGCCGGATACGGATACTTGACGCTCGGACACTTCGGATCTCCCCAGAGGCACTGGCCGATCCGACGACAGAATTTGTGTTTCGCTCGACTTGCGGTTGGCATAACCAATCCCTTTCCTTCTTGTTTTTGCTTCCCGGAAAACGGGTGTCAAGCCTTCATCAAACGATTGGGGCCCGGATTCCGGCAGATACATGAACTTTAAAATAGCACCGCAGTGCGATATTTTCAAGTCCATGCAGGCAAAAGAAATTAAAACAAATCACAGCCATCCCATAACATATGAAAAATTGAAAAGAGACGGCACATGATGTAA
>CAZPWP010000133.1:0-6658 GCA_964590295.1 uncultured Victivallis sp. | reverse complement strand
TCTGCCGGTCTGCCGGAAGGCTGCGGCCGGGGCGGAAAACGCGACAGCAAAGGGAAAAACTCCTGCCGGCGCGGCTGCAAGCTCCGTCTCGCAGCCGGGGATGGCGGAGTTCCACCGGCTGCATGCGGATTCCGCCTGTGACGCGGAGGAAATCAAGGCCGTTTCGGAAAAGATGGGGCATGTTCCAATCATTGATCCCAATTTCCGGCAAGGCGGAACAATTGAACTTCCTCCGGCACGAAAGGTTCGTTATCGGGAACGCTCAACCGTTGAACGAGTCAACTCGGATTTGAAAGACAACTATGGTGTACGTCATGTCAGGGTGAAAGGGCATTGGAAAGTCCTGTGTCATCTGATGTTCGGCGTAATCGCCATTCCGGTGAAACAACTGTTCAACATGCTTGAATGGATTTACTCAGGTTCGATTGAAAATTGAAAATCAGCAATTTCCGTGGTAACGGGAAAGGAGGTTCATGCACAAAAAACTGATTTTTTACGGCTTTTTGAGAAAAAAGTTGTTTCAGAGGCGTCAAGACGGGCTTGACGCAGGAGAAAACGAGTTGTTAACAGGAAAGAGCCAAGCGTTTTGAAATTGGCTTATGTTGTAAAATTTTTTTGTCATAAAATTAGCAGCAGCTAATAAAAAAGGAGAAACTTATGACGCTGTTTCTCCCGGCCGTCCTGATTGCGGCGGCATTTCAGAGTTTCAGCAGACTCGCACTGCTGCCGCGGCGCTGGGAATTTCTGACGGCGGCGCTGCTGGCGCCGCTGCCGTTTCTCTTCGAGGAGCGGATCGCCCGAACAAGTCTCACGGCGGTAACGGCCTCGCTCTCCGGGGCGGAGACGCTGGAGAACTGGTGCGCACTGGTCGTCATTCAGGAGCTGTTTTCGCTGATTGCAGGATTTTCGCTGCTGGCGGCATACGAATCGGGAGAGCGGCTGAAACGCTGGAAATTCGCGGCGTTTCTGCCGTCGGCCCTGCTCCCGGCGGGGGCGCTTTATTTGCAGATGCGGCTTTTCAACGCATATCCGGAGGTGGAATTCCGTCACATCACCCGGACTCTCGCCGCAGCGTTGCCCGCGGCGGGGATCGCGGTGGCGGAACTCGTCCGGCTGCTGCGGCGGGATCGGGAGTCGCGTATCCTCTTCGTGCTGCACGGTGAATGGATTCTGCTGCTCGATGCGGTATTTCTGCCGGTGGCGGCGACCGCCCGGCTGATTCCCGCGGCGGGAGAGGAGAATTGGCTCGAACCGCTCGCACTCTTCGGGCTTCTTGCCATACCGGTGCTTTTGAGTATGATTGTCTTTACCGTCTGTTTCAATTACAAAAGGAAGAAATATCATGTCGACCGTCACACAAATTCTTAACTGGATCTCAAACAGCTTGCTGCTGCCGGTCATCGTTCTGCTGCTGGCGGCGATGATCGCGTCGCTCGTTTCGCTCGGAGGATTCTTTTCGACGTATCTCGTGCTGCTGCAGCAACGCCGGAAACGCAACGAACTTCTGAAGAAAATCCGAACTTCCCCCGGAGTCGACACCGTCGATTTCGACGAGGGAAGCATCTTCGGCTGCCACCTGGCGGAACTCGACGCGCTCGGCTGGAACGAACTCGAATGCGAAAAACGGATCGCTGAGATCGAACAGGGTTATGAGCGCGAACTCGAACGCGCGAAGTTTCTCACCAAGATCGGTCCGATGCTCGGACTCATGGGGACCCTCATCCCGATGGGGCCGGCGCTCGCGGGACTTGCCTCCGGAGATATCAACTCGATGGCCTATAACATGCAGATCGCGTTTGCGACCACGGTGGTCGGCTGCCTGGTGGCGGGAATCGGACTCCTGATCTACTCGGTCAAGCGCCACTGGTTCGCCGAGGAGATATCGAATCTCCAGTACGTTCTTGACCGCCGACTCGAAGGGGAAAACCGATGAAAAAACGCCGTTACAGCGATCTTTTCCGAGACGAGGATGAGGTCGATCCGCGTTCGAGCCTCATGAATCTCTTCGATGCGGCAATGGTGTTCGCCGTGGCGTTGATGGTCGCTTTTGCGATTCAGAGCCGTATGACCGAGTTTCTGACCGCCGAGGACGCGACATTCGTCAAAAACGCAGGCAGGCCCGACATGGAGATCATCGTCAAGAAAGATAATAAGGTTACCCGCTACAAATCCGAAAAAAACACGGGCTCCGGCCGTGGACAGCGCGTCGGCATCGCCTATCGCTTGGAATCAGGAGAAGTCATCTACGTTCCGGAAGGAGAGAATTAAATCATGCGAAAATGGAGTTGGAAGTACCTTGCGCTCGCGGCGGCGATTGCGGGAATTGCCGTTGCATTCGGCATTTATCATCACTACGGTTCGGAGACCCGGGTCGCGTTTGTGAACTACCCGGATTATATTCTTGCTCCGCTGCTCGACCAGGAGATCAATCCCGCCATCCGGGTCGACGCGGTCCCGTGGAAGGAAAAGAGCGGAGAGGAACTCAAGGAGTACGACTGCATCATCTTTTTCGGCATGGGCCTGAACTTCACGGAAGAGCAGCAGCAGCTTCTCGCGAACCTGAAAAAGCCGGTCTATACAACCGCGTCGACCCGGCAGGAAACCGCGCTCAGCACTCTGACGGAGCAGCAGCGCGAAACGCTCTCCGGATATCTCTCCGGCGGGAAGAAGAACTTCCGGCGGATGCTCGACTTCATTCGTTATGAGATCGACGGCAAGCGGATCAACGCCCCGAAGCCGGAGCCGCCCGAAAAACCGGAATACCGCCCGTTTTTCCATATCGCCGAGGAAAACGCTTTCAAAAGTTACCGGGAGTACCTCGACTGGTACCGGAAGAGCGGCCGCCACAAGCCGGATGCCGCCACGGTGTGTATTCTCTCCGGCAACGGCGGCGGAGCACTCGAAGAGCTGATCAAAGCGCTGGAGAAGAAAGGGCTCAACGTCATCGGCATCAACGGAATGCGGGGACTTGAACCGATCTTCGGCGAAGTCCGGCCCGACCTCGTCATCTACCAGCCGCACGGTCGTCTCGGGGAGAAAACCGTCGAACTTCTGAAGAAACACAACGTCCCGCTTTTCTGCCCGATCAAGGTCAACACCCCATATGAAGAGTATCTGCGCGACCAGCGCGGCATGACCGGCGGCATGCTGAGCCAGAGCATCACGATGCCGGAACTCGACGGAGGAACGGTCCCCTTCGTGCTTTCGGCGCTCTTCCGCAATCGGCGCGGGCTGCTGGAGTTCCGCATGATTCCCGACCGGCTCGAACGGTTCGCCGAACTCGTGAAGAAAACCACCGACCTGAAGCGCAAACCGAATGCGGATAAAAAGATCGCCATCATCTATTACGGCTCCGTCGGGAAAGAAGCCGCCACGGCGGGGCTCGGAGTGGCGGAATCGGTTCTGAACGTATTGAAGCGTCTGCGTTCCGAGGGTTACACGACCGGACCGCTCCCGGAAAACGCGGAAGAACTGAACCGCGAAATCGAAGCGGGGAAAGCCGCTTTCGGAACCAACGCCGGAGTCGCGCAAAGCGGAGAGAATCCGCCGCGCGTCCAGAGCGTCACGATCACACCGGAGGAATACCGCGCCTGGGTTGCGAAAAGCATGCCCGCCGACTTCTATCAGACGGTCGTGGAGCGGTACGGAGAATTTCCCGGGAAATCGTTCCGGACGCCGGAAGGGAATATGGCGCTCGGGCGAATCCGGTTCGGTAATGTGATCCTGATGCCGCAGTCGCTCCCCGGAGAAGGCGAGGAGGAGAACAAACTTGTCCATGGCGTCAAAATGTCGCCGCCGCACACCTACATCGCAACCTATCTCTATATCCGGTACGGGTTTGAGGCCGATGCGATGATGCACTTCGGCACCCACGGCAGCCTCGAATTCACACCGTGGAAGCAGGTTGCCCTTTCAAGCTACGACTGGCCGGACGTGCTCGCAGGCGGGATTCCGCATTACTATTTGTATATCATCAACAACATCGGCGAAGCGCAGATCGCCAAACGCCGCAGTTACGCCACCATGGTGAGCCATCTGACCGCACCGTTCATGCAGGCCGGCGGCTATGGAGCCGTCACGCAACTGCACGAAAAACTCGAGCAGCTCGAAGCCGCGGAAAATCCAATGCTCAAGACAGAGTATGTGAAGTCGATCGTCGAAATCGCCACAAAGGAACATTATGACCGCGACCTCAAACTCTCCGCCGGATTCGCTTCCGGAAAGCCGACGGAAGAAGATTTCAGCAAACTGCACAACTTCCTGCATGAAATTCAGGACGCGAAAGTCAACCGCGGCATGTACGTCATCGGTCGCCCCTACACGCCGGAGGAGGCGGATGAAACCGCCCGTCTCATGACCGTCGACGCCATCGCCGACGCGCTCTTCAAAGCGGATCTCGAAGCAGGAAAGGTGACGGAAGAACAGCGAAAAGATCTTCACTTTTTCACGCAGCACTATCTGGCTCAGGCACATGAGCGAGCCCGGGAAGCGCTGAAGAATCCGGAGAAATTCAAACGCGTCTCCGCTCCTTCCGCGCCACGCCCGCCGGCGGAGGCCGCTGGGATGCGCCGCATGATGCAGAGCGGCAGAGTCCCCGACGGCCGCGGCATCCCCCCGGCGGAGGCCGCTGGGATGCGCCGCATGATGCAAAGCGGCAAACTCCCCGACGGCCGCGACATCCCGCCGGAGATGATGGCCGCCATGAAAAACAGGAACCGGGAAGATGGACTGCGCCGGGCTCCAACGGCGAAACCGCAGCCCAAACCGCAACCGGAGGAGGTGACGTTCCGCGCCCGCGCCGATCTGCTGAACTCGACTCCGGCAGAGCTCGACGCGATTGTGAACGCATTCAACGGAGGCTATCTGGCCGCCACCTCCGGCGGGGATCCGGTACTGAATCCGGACACGGTTCCGACCGGGAAAAATCTCTACGGCATCGACCCGGAACGCACGCCGACCCGGGAGAGTTACGCCGTCGGCCGGCAGCTTGCCGAAGCGCTGATCGCCGAGAAACTCAGGACAACCGGAGAATATCCGAAGAAAGTCGGCTTCTCGCTCTGGGGTGGAGAGTTCATCCGCACGCAGGGGACGAACATCGGGGAGATCTTCTTCCTGCTCGGCGTCGAACCGATCTGGGATTCGCGCGGCCGGGTGCAGGATGTGCGGCTCATCCCGATGTCGGAACTCAAACGTCCGCGCATCGATGTGGTGATTCAGACTTCCGGCCAGTTCCGGGGCGCGGCGACAAGCCGTATGCGCCTCATCGACAAGGCGGTGCGTCTGGCGGCAACCGATCCGGACGGCGAATTCGGAAACTTCGTGCGCGAGAGTTCCCTGGCTGTCGTCAAGGCGCTGATCGCCAACGGCATGTCGCCGGAAGAGGCGAAGTCGTACAGCCATGCCCGGCTCTTCGGTGGCGTGAACGGGAACTTCGGCACCGGCGTCACCGGGATGGTGCAGGACAGCGGGAAATGGGACGATACAAAGCAGATCGCCGAACTTTACATCAACAACATGGGCGCGCTTTACACGGAGGATCACTGGGGCGAACACGTCGTCGGCGTTTTCCAGGCCGCGCTCGAAAACACCGACACGGTTGTGCAGTCGCGCTCGTCGAACAGCTGGGGGCCGCTCTCCCTCGACCACGTCTATGAGTTCACCGGCGGCTTGAGCCTCGCGGCGCGCCACGTGACCGGCAAAGATCCGGGGGCCTATTTCAACGATCTGCGCACACCGGGCCGCGCCAGGGTTCAGGAGGCGGGCGAAGCCGCCATGGTCGAAGCGCGCAGTACCGTGCTGAATCCGAAATACATCAGGGAGATGATGAAAGAGGGCGCCCCCGCGACCGGCAGTTTCGTCGAGGTGTTCCGCAACACGTTCGGCTGGGAGGTCATGAAACCCGACATGCTCGAAGATCATCTCTGGCAGGAGTACAAGGAAGTCTACCTCGACGACAAATTCGGCCTCGACATGCGCAAATTCTTCGAGGACAACAATCCCTTCGCACTTCAGGAGATGACTTCCGTCCTGCTTGAGACGGTCCGCAAGGGGTACTGGAAAGCCGATGCCGAAACCGTCCGGCAGATCGCCGAAACCCACGTCGAACTCATGAAAAAGTTCGATCTGCCCCCGACCCGCAACGAAAAACTACGCGAGATGATCCGGGAACAGCTCAAAGACCCCGAATTGCGCCGCACCTACGAGCAGCAAGTTGCCCGCGCTCTTGAGCAGCAGCGGAAACCAACAGAGGAAGTCAGCGGCCGGAAGCTGAAAGAGGAGGTCGTCGAACCGCCTGCTCCGGACGCGGGCGACAACCGGGCCGCAATGTGCGTGATCCTCGGGATCATCATCGTTGCGCTGCTCGCGGTAATCCTCGGACACCGGCGTAAAAAGAAATTACTCTGACCGGCGGTGATCGATCCCCCGGGCGACGCATCCGCTCAATCGAAATGTTCGCGCGCAAACGCGATCTTTTCTGCGCGAGCCGGATGTGCGCCCGGCGGCAGCGGTTCGATAAGTTCCAGCAGCGAAAGCAATCCTTGCCCGTTCGCAATCTGAATCACAAGCCCCGTTCATACGTAAGCGCCCAGCCAGCCCCATGGTGAGGGGGAGCAGGGGGAGACGGGCAGACTGCCGAAGCGAAACAAGAGATGTGGGA
>CAZPWP010000132.1:0-6670 GCA_964590295.1 uncultured Victivallis sp. | reverse complement strand
ATCGCGGCGTTTTTCTCAAAATACGTTCATTTCCGGCAAGAACCGTCGAAGAACCAAAAAGAAAAATCAATTTTTTTTCATTCTTCTATTGACATATTCGTCGGAATATGATATAATTTACTGGGTTTTTACGGGAATTTGTGAGGAAATCAGAGCGAGACAGATCAGAACCCGCCGTCAGTCTCAAGGGGCAATCCGGCATCACCGCACCCCGGGGGGGTGCTTTTATTCCGTTTGCCGTTTGACAGCCGCCGGAACCGGATGGGAATACGGCTTTTGCCGGTTCGGGAAAAAATGATTTTTTCGGCTCTATTATAAACCAGGGCAAATCAATGCTCATTGACAAGAGATCCATTCTTTCACAAAGTTTGGGACAATAACTTCTGAATGCCTGGCTGCGAATGATCGAAACAAAATTTGTTATTGTCGGGGGTGGCATATTTGGTTCCGTCATGGCGGAGCGCATTGCTTCCGTACTGAGGAAAACTGTTACGATCGTCGAGCGACGAGGCGTCGCCGGCGGAAACTGCCGATCTGAAGTCGATTCCGAAACGGGGATCGAATATCATTGTTACGGCTCGCACATCTTTCATACCTCCAGCCGGAAAGTGTGGGAGTATTTGACGCGCTTCGCAGACTTTACGCCGTATCGGCACAAGGTGGTTCTCATCAGCGAAAACCGGTCCTGCTTCATGCCGATTAATCTGAAGACACTTGGCGAGGTATATGGAAGAAACTTCACTCCGGCGGAGGCGGAACAGTTTTTTGCTCAAAATGCAACGCGGACAAATTCCGGCCGCAATCTGGAAGAAAAAGCGATTTCCCTGGTCGGAAAACGTTGCTATGACAAATTGATCCGAGGATATACCCGGAAGCAGTGGAACCGGGATCCGCGGGAACTTCCGGCGGATATCATAACCCGTTTGCCGATTCGTACTGATTTCAATACGGATTACTTCGATGATTGCTACCAGGGAATCCCCAGGAACGGATACGCTTCATTATTTGAAAGAATGTTGTCAAATCAGAGAATCAAGATTCTGCTGAATACGGACTTCAATGCGGTTCGTTCTCAAATTCCTCCGAATGCCACGGTAATCTATACGGGAATGATTGATGAATTCTTCGATTATACGCTGGGCGGACTGGAATGGCGCAGTCTGCGATTCGAGCGGGAGACTCTGCCTGTACGGGATTACCAGGGGACCGCGGTCGTAAACTACGCGGATGAATCGATCCCGTATACAAGAATTCACGAGTTCAAGCATTATCATCCGGAACGTGCAGAGCCGTATCGGTCGGCGAAGAGTGTGATCTGCAGAGAGTACCCCAGGGAGTGGCGACGGGGGGATGATGCGTTTTATCCGGTGAATACCGCGCGTAACCGGAGGCTGCTGGAAGAATACCGGCTTCTTGCCGGTCGGAACAGGAATATTATTTTCGGCGGCCGGCTTGGCTGTTATCAGTACTGGAACATGGATCAGGCGATTCTGCATGCGCTGGAATGTTTTGAAACCCGGATTTGCAACCAGGAGAAATAACGATGCACAACGAAAAACTGGCAATTGTCATTCCCGTCTGCAATGAAGAAGCCGTCATTGGCCACGTGCTGGAAAAATGGTATCGGCAGTTGTCTGATCTGGGCATGGATTTTACCATCTATGTATACAATGACGGATCGCGGGACCGGTCGGCGGCATGTATCCGGGAAACGGCGGAAAAGCATCCCGAACGAATCATCGCCGGAGAGAAGGAAAACAGCGGTCACGGACCAACAATTCTGCAGGGATACCGGGACGCGGCCGCCGCCGGTTTTGATTGGATCTTTCAGGTGGATTCCGATGATGAGATGGGACCGGAATCATTTCATAAGCTGTGGAAAATGCGCCGGGACCATGATCTAATTGCGGGATTGCGGTCGGCACGTCAACAGCCTTTTGCACGAAAAATCGTCAGTGCGGTATCACGACTTTGTGTGCGCCTGTTCTACGGGAAAACCATTTCAGATGTCAATGTTCCTTATCGTCTAATGCGGGTTTCCGCCTTTCAATCCGTTTTTGAGCAGATTCCGGCCGATACGTTTGCACCCAATGTGATCATTTCCGGAATGGCTGCTGTGAGAAAATTGCGTTGTTGCGAAACTCCTGTTCCGCAGCACAACCGCAGGACCGGCGAGGTTTCCATAAAAAAATGGAAATTGTTGCGCGCGGCGGCTCTCTCTTTTATTCAGACATTTTCTTTTTCGCTGGAGAACCGCCGTGCTCTGTGGTTCTTTTCTGTGGCGGCAATTTTTTCACTGCTTGCCAAACTGCTGATGGCAAGCCGTGGATATAATTTTGATTTTGAATCGTACAACATCGTGGCAAATTTGATTGATCAGGGAAAAAATGTCTATGCAGAAACCCATCGTTATAATTATGGGCCGATATGGTTTTATATTCTGTGGTTTTTAAAGACGATTTCCGGTTCTCTGTTCCGGTATTCCCTGCCGTTTTTCCTGGGGATGGCGGATATCTGCATCGCCGGGATTCTGTGGCGTCTGCGCTATCGACCGGCCGCCTTGATTTTTTTACTTTCCCCGCTGGGGATTCAAATCAGCGGTTTCCACAATCAATTTGACAATTTTGCCGTTTTGATTGCTTTGATCTCCATCTGTTTTCTGATGAAGCGGGAGAAAAACACAACGATGGGCCAGGTCTGGGCTGCTGCGGTTGTGCTGGGAATTTCCATCACGATCAAACACATTTTCATATTTTTCCCGCTCTGGCTTTTCTGCCGGGATTACTGCTGGAAAAAAAGAATTGTTCTGCTTTTTGTTCCCGTGCTCATCTTTTTGGGAAGTTTTATCCCTTATGCGCTGGAGAAAAATACTGCGGAAACATTTGTCGAAGATGTCAGGTTCGCTCAGGAACAAATCAAAATATTTGTGCAAAATGACTTCTGGCCGGAGGAACAGCAGAAGGCGGAAATCCGAAATCATATTTCCAAACCGCATTTGAAGGCGGGAAGAGGCATTGCCGAAAATGTTTTTCTGTATAAAAGTCACAATAACAAGATTTTTTATACATTTTTCCTCCCCGGGTTATTCCACTGTTTTTCCGCTTCCTTTGTCTTCTTCTGCGGAATGATTGCCTGCGGTTGTTTTTACCGCAAGTGTCCGGTCTTTCAGCAATTTCTGCTTTACACGGCAGCATTGGTTGTTTTTGCCACTGCAACAGCCAATCAATATCTGGCAATCCCGCTGATTTTTGCAAGCGTCTATTTCATTCCATATGGGGTTGCCTATCACTGTATTCCCGGCATTTTTCTTCTGATGTTTCCAGGCAATACCAATTGTGAGAGGGTCTATATAATATCTATTTTCCTCTTGCTTCTTCTGCTGTTGTTCCATTACAGACATTATTACAGGGGGACGGAGAGTTGAAGATCAATCTCCCGCTGCTTCGGAACCCGGCTTTTGCACTGCGTTTCAAGAATTGGTTCCGGGAAAACTCTTCCGGCACGTTCACGCCGAAGCCGGTGAGAATTTCCGCCGGCTTCTCACGGTGTTCCGGCGACGGGGGAGGCTCAGGCGAGTTCCGCCCCCTCCCACGCGCGCCGCTCCGCCGCGCCCGCCGGATCCCCCGCCAGCACCCGGTAGAGCTTCCGGTACTCCCGCGGTGAACAGCCCAGGTGCCGCCGGAAAAAGCGCGAAAAATAGAACTCATTGCAGAAATTCAGCTGATCCGACACTTCGCGGACGGAGAGTTCCGTCCCGGCGAGCAGCCGTTCCGCCCGCTTCACCAGCAGCCTTGAGAAGAAACGCCTGGGCGGGAGTCCGGTGTCGTAGATGAACTTCTTCGTGAAGGTCTCCTTGTTCATGTGCATGATCTGCGCCATCTGCGCCACGCCGATCCCGGCGGAACAGTGGTCGAGCAGAAATTCAAACAGCGGCTCATACCGGCTGTATCCGCCGAGCAGGCTCTCCGCCGTCACATTCGACTCCCGCAGCAGCGTGCTCAACGCCTCCCAGATCAACGCGTGAAGCGTGGCGACCCACTGCAGCGGGTCGCGCAGTTCCGCCATCCGCCGGATTGCCGCGATCCAGTCGAAATTCACCTTGTAAAAACAGCGCTTCTGCCGGAAAAAGAGATCGACTTCCGGATAGACCTCCAGGTTGAAGTGAACCGAAAAGTGGAGCATGCTCTCGTTCTGGTTGTGCAGAATCTCACGGAAGGCGGGCACGAACACGCACTGTCCCGGCGTCAGCGGAATCGTTTCGGCGTCGTCCTGAAACGAACACGCCCCGTCCGACTCCAGAATGCAGACCAGCCGGTTGTGCGCCATCCGGCTTTTCCATCGGCCCGGATTCACGCCGTAATAAACCGGCCGCAGCAGCAGATTCAGCTGCCGGCTGAGCGCCTGCAGCCCGAACTCCTGAAACGTCATCATCGCCATTGGTCAGGCCTCCTTTTTCTATGGTTGAATATAGGAGAATCTGCGGAAAAATGCAAGCAGAATACTTGAAAAGATATGTTTTTCTCCATTTTGTCCATTCCATTCTCCGGGCATCCGCGGTATATTATACGCAAACATTCAGGAGGATTCTGAAATGGAAAGCAGATTCGATGATGTCCGCACGCAGCTGGAGCGACAGTATCATCCGATGGTGACCGAGCCGGAGAGCGGTCCGGATCAGGAGACGCTCAAGCAGGAACTGGAACAATACGAGTCCCTCCACCGGGAGGAACCGCTCATCCGGCTCCGGGCGGAAATGCTCGAACTCATCCTCACCCGCGGCAGGATCGGCATCGACCCCTTCGACCGTTTCGTCGACCATCTCGAGGGGAGAGGCCTCCTCCGGGAGCTCAACGACCGGCGAAGGACAATGGCCCGCAACCGCATCGATGAAACCGTGCGCCGCTCCGCCAAACTGTTCGGCGACAGCGGCATTTTCATCTCTCAGATGGATCAGAGCCACACCTCTCCCGACTGGAATGCGGTGCTCGCCCTCGGTCCCGCCGGACTGCGCGACCGGGCGCTCGCCGCGCTCGAAAAAGCGGAAGATCCGGAGGCGAAGGAGTTTCTCGCCGCCGCCGCCCGCGTCTTCGGGGCGGTACGCGCCCTGATCCTCCGGTTCGCCGCACTGGCGGAAAAGAGGAATCTCCCGGAGCAGGCCGAAACGATGCACGCCATCGCCGACCGTCCGCCGGAAACCTTCCGGCAGGCGCTGCAGCTCGCCCTCGTCTATGACACCTGTCAGGAGACGGAGCTCGAGCCGGTCCGGTCGCAGGGGACCTTCGACCAGCTGTACGTGCCGTTCCTCCGCCGTGATCTGGAGCGGGGCATCCTCAACCGGGAAGAGGCGAAGGAGCTGCTCAAATTCTACTGGACGAAGTTCTACGCCCAGATGCACCCGAACGGCAAGAACTTCTGTTTCGGCGGCCTCGCTTCCCCCGGCGTCGACGGCTGCAATGAACTCACCGAACTCTGCTTCGAGGTCCACCGGGAGCTGAACCGGATCAATCCGAAGCTGTCGTTCCGCGTCCACAAAGGCACGCCGGAGAAGAATCTCCTGCAGGTGGCCGAATGCGTCCGCACCGGGCGGACCGCGGTGGTATTCAGCAACGACGAGGTCGCCTTCGAGATGTTCCGCCGCCGCGGCAAGGAGGAGCAGGACCTCTGTCGCTACGTGCTGATCGGCTGTTACGAACCGGCGGTCATGGGGCGCGAAATGTGCTGCTCGATGGCCGCCTGGGGCAATCTGGTCCGCCCGCTGGAAGCGGTCCTCAACAACGGCTGCACCTTCGACGGCGTCCGGCTCGGGCCGGAATGCGCCCTCCCCGCCGCCGCGAAGGAGTTCGAGGCGGAATATCTCCGCCAGCTCGACGCGCTGCTCACCCGCGTCATGGCCAATACGGTCGCCTTCGAGCAGAGGTGGAAGTTCATCAACCCCTCGCCGCTGCTCTCCGGCACCATGCGCGACTGCATCGAATCGGGCCGCGACGTCTCCGACGCCGGAACCCGCTACAACTCCAGCGGCGTCATGTGCTGCGGCCTCGGCACCGTGGTCGACTCGCTGATGGCGGTGAAGACGCTGGTCGACGACCGCAAACTCTGCACCGTCGCGCAACTGGCGGAAGCGCTGCGCGGCAACTGGCAGGGATTCGAGGCGCTGCGGCAGCAGGCGCTCAAACGTTCGCCGAAGTGGGGGAACAACCATCCGGAGGCCGACGACGCCGGGCGGCGGATCGTCGAGTTCCTCGCGAAGAAAATCAACCGCACGCCCAACAGCCGGGGCGGCGGCTTCCAGCTCGGCCTCTGGTCGATCGACCACAACTTCACCTTCGGGAAAAAGTGTCCGGCGACCCCCGACGGCCGGCTCGCCGGAGAGCCCTTCTCCCGCAATCTCGGCGCCTCCGTCGGCATGGAAAAAAGCGGTCCGCTTGCGCTGATGAACTCGGCCGCCTCGCTCGATCAGGCGGAGTCTCCGGACGGGGCGGTGCTGGACATCCTGCTCCACCCGAGCGCGGTCTCCGGTCCGGACGGGGCGAAGGTGATCGCCGGTCTGGTACGCGGCTACTTCGCCTCCGGCGGGCTTGCGATACAGTTCAACATCCTGGACGCCGACGAGCTGCGCGAAGCACAGAAGGAGCCGGAGAAACACTCCGATGTTCAGGTCCGGGTCTGC
>CAZPWP010000131.1:0-6721 GCA_964590295.1 uncultured Victivallis sp. | reverse complement strand
CTGGATTTTGAGCAAACGCAAAACAAAGGGCAGATGCACCTCTGTCAAACAACACGCCCCATCACAAAATTCGGGACATTATCCAAAAATTGCAAAAACCGATAAAATATATGACAATTTTGCAGTTTTTTCAAGCTGCTCCCGCAGACTTCCCGATAAAAACAGGAAAACGGTCGGATGAAATTACAAAAATGTCATTTCTCCGGCCTGTTTCCGAGTACTGCCGCGCGGCGGGCCGCCTCCCGGTTGGCCTGATAACCGGGATTGCCGGGTTCGAGTTCCGCGGCCCGGGTGAAACACTCCGCCGCCTCGCGGAACCGGTGCTCCTCCATCGCCAGAATGCCGAGCGAATTGTATGCCGCCGCGTGAGCGGGATTGCATTCAAGCGCTTTGCGGAAGGCGTCCGCCGCTTCGGACCACCTCCGCTGCCGCTGGAGGAAGAAGCCGTAGTTGAAGTGCAGATCGGCGTAGTCCGGCCGCAGCGCGAGCGCCCGGCGGTAGTGCTCCTCCGCCTCCTGTTCCCGGCCGGGCAGGGCGGAGCAGAGGTTTCCCAGGTTCATGCGGGCGTCGGCGTCGGCCGGATCGTCGGCGAGTATCCGGCGGAAAGCGTGTTCCGCCGCCGCCGCGTCCCCCTCCGCCATGGCGATGCCGCCGAGCAGATTGCCGAAGCGCGGAATATCGTCGATTTCCCGGTTCGCCTGCGTCAGCAGCCGTTTCGCTTCGATGAATTCCCCTTTCCGGAAGGCGGCCTCGCCGAGCAGGGCGGCCGCTTCGGCCCTTCCGGCGTCCCGTCCCTGCAGCAGCAGCGATGCCGCGAGCAGGAACGCGGGAATGTACCAGCGGCGTTTCCACTGGAAGCGCACCAGCGCGCACGCCGCGAAGAAAAACACCGCCGGCAGCATCGCCAGCCGGTAGCGCCCGGAGGTGACCGTCAGCAGTTGCATGAGAAAGAAGGCGCCGAGCAGCAGATAGAAGTGGCGGCAGGGGAGGAACCGTTTTCGCTCCCGCACGACTCCGGCCAGAGCGAAGAAGAAGAGCGGCAGCGTCAGAACTCCGCCAAACCGGATCAGCGTCGAACGGCGGATCAGAAATTCCGGGTCCGCCCCCGCCGCCAGCTCCCGCCAGTACCACACCTTCCCCGCCTTCACGCAGACGAGGCGGAGCGTGTCGAGCGGGTGGTGCAGCCAGAAGGAGAGGACTCTGCCGAACCAGACGCGATCGATGGTGACGCCGCGTTCCGCCGCCTCTTGCTCCGCCTCGCGGTGGAGGGTCCGCCACTGCGTGCCGGGGCGGATGTAACAGGAGCCGGTCGCGTCGGGATTGTTCCCCAGCCAGAGGTTGAAGGCGCTGTTGGCCTGAATCAGTACCGGCCGTCCGGCGCAGGCGCTGTTCACCGCCGAAACCGGCAGGATCAGCACCAGCGCTCCGGCGAGGAAGAGCAGCGCCGCATGGAACTGTTTCCGCCGGCAGAACCAGAGCAGTTCCACGCCGAGGAAGGCGAGACTCATCGGATGGGTGATCGCCGCCAGTCCCGCCAGCGCCCCGGCGACGGGACAGCGGCGGAGCCGTTCGAGGCGGTTGCGGCTCCGTTCGGCGAAGTGGAGCGCCGCCAGCATCCCGGCCAGCAGCGTCAGCAGCAGCGCTTCGGAGATCAGTTCCGCCTGATGGAAAAAGGGAACCGGATAGAGCATCGCGAGCGCGAGGAACCAGAGCGGCGCCTTGCGCGGAATGCCGCGCAGCCGGGTGAGAAGCGTGAAAAGTCCGATCCAGGCCCCCCAGTTCAGCAGCAGCTGCACCGCCCGGACCAGCGGAATCGAGCCGCCGCCGATCCGGTAGAGCAGCGCGAGGAACCAGGAGTAGAGCGGCGCGTGGAGCTCCGCATCGCGCGGAAGGAATATGCCGGAGAGAATCTCGCGGGCGCGCGCATCATACTCCGTGACGTCCGGTCCGACGGCGAGATCGAACAGGGGGGAAGCGGCATAATCCGCCCAGTAGATTCCGCGAAGCACCAGCCCGGCCGCCGCCAGCAGGAACACCGGCCGGAGAGGGGCGTGCCGCTCCGGCATGTTTGGGAAACCCGCCATTGCGTCGGCGACTACCGCGGCGGGAAGTCGAATTCGAATTCGAAGAGGTCGCCGATCCGCTCAATCGCCTTCTCCTCATCGGGGCCTTCGGCGCGGAGGACCGCCTTGGTCCCGACGGTCAGCCCGAGGGAGATCAGCGTCAGAATGCTGTTGAGCTCGGTATTCTGGCCGTCGCCGGTCTCCACGCTGAACTTGTGCCAGGGAAACTCCTTGTTGATCGTATTGAGGATCACGCTGGAGGGTCGGCAATGGATTCCCGCTTTGTTGCGAACTGTGAAAAAACGCTCTTTCATCTCGTCTTCTGCCCCCTGTCGTGGTTGATCAACTGTTCTTCCACTGTCAAACATAATACTGAATCATGTTCCGCGCAACCCCCTGCGGGCAAAAAACGTCAAAAAATCCGGCAAAAACGTTCTCACGACGGGATTTTTCTTCGTTCCGCAGCGGAAATCAGCGCTGAAACCGGGTGAAGAGCGGCCAGGGATTCGGCGTCACCGCGACCCACTCCAGCCGGACCGGCGTGTCGGCACGGAATTCCAACGTGTGGCGTCCCGCCCCGAGCCGGACCTTCTCCGGACGGGCGCGGAAGGCGTACCCTCCTTTCGCCACCATCGGGTAGTTGTAGAGCTCCCGAGTGCGCAGGCGGATTTTCCGCTCCACGCCATCGAGCCGGAGCGTCACCGTTCCCATCCCGGGCGGCAGCGCGCCGAACCGCGCCACCACACAGCACTCCTGCGGCTCCGCGAGTTCGAACTCCCACTTCCCGGCGGTGAACGGCGCGTGGCGGTCGTTTCGGAACACCGCCGCGGAACGGGTTTCCGCCGGAATCTCCTCCTCACGGTCGTTCTGCACGTAGACCAGCACCGGGCGGGAGAGGCCGTCCGGGCGGCGGATCGAGAAGCCGCCGCGCCGCACTCCCGCCGGACCGAGCCGCGAAGAGACCGGCTTCACCGCAAGTTTTCGCTGCTCTCCCGCCTTCAGCGTGCCGGAGTCGGGGGTGACGGTGAACCAGTCGAAGCAGTGGTTCCGTTCGATCCGGAAGGAGCAGTCGCGCTGTGCCGTGAGGGTGACGAACTGCGCCGGAGCCTCCGGCGAGGAGAACTCCAGCCGGGCGGCGTCGACGGTGAAACCGAGCCCGGGGCGCGGCGGAAAGTTTGCTCCGTCGGGCCTGCATCCCATATCCTGTCCCGCCCGGGCGAAGTTCGGCACTTCGACCGCCGCCTTCGCGCCCGGTGCGCCGGGGCGGATGGTGTAGTCGGCATGGGCCGCGTCGAGGAATTCGGTCTTCGCGAGGATCATGTGCGGCCCGATGCTCGGGCCGATCAGGATCTCTTCCCTCTGTTTCTCACTCGAGGAATGGCAGAGATCATGATCGAAGCTGTTGCCGGGCATGGCGCGCCCTTCGTAGATCGCCCGGCCGCCCACCTGAATGAGATTGTTGCGGGTGACCGCGCGCAGTTCCGGATTGGTGCAGATCACCCCCGCGCCCCCCAGCAGCGTGTTGCTGAAGATGTGGAGCATGCCGTCGCCCCGGCCGGATTTGAAGCCGGCCGAGGCGGCGAGCATCTCGTCGCCCAGCTGCGCGATCAGGTTGCGGAAGGCGTAGGAGGGACCGCGCATGCAGCCGCAGGTGCTCACTCCGCAGTAGGTTCCTTCGATCCAGTTGTCGAAGAACCGCACATTCATCTGGCCGCCGTCGAGTTCGACGCCGTCGTCATTGCCGAAGGCGAAGCAATTGCCGTGGATGTCGCAGTCGCGGGCGAATCCGCCGTCGGAGTTGAAGTTGCCCCATCCTTCGACGACGTCGTTCCAGCGGTGAACTTCGCAGCCGATGAAGTCGTTCCAGCGCACCACCATCCGGCTCACGTTGCCGACGTAGAGCGCCTGCGGTCCCGCCGGATGCGAGAAGAACCACGGATTCGCCCGGTTGCGCGGCTCGCCGATCCGGCAGCGTTCGACCGTGACCGCGTCGGAGTTCATCACCTCGATTCCGGCGGTGTAGTTGATCGCTCGGCCCCGGTCGTCGTAGAACTTGCCGTCGAGATCGAACCGCTGCTTCCCCACGATTCCCCAGCCGGAGATGTCGCAGTTGCGGAAGAGGAGGTGACGGGAGTTGTTCACCACCACCGCGGAGGGGGCGCCGCCGCGGATCGTCAGGTTCTCCAGAATCACATACTCCGCGTCGCGGATCCGGAGCACCGGAGCGCGGTCGCCGCCGGTGATCACCGTGCCCGGTGCGGCGGTCAGCCGCAGATAGCCGTCGGAGGCGCCGCCGCCGGTGATTTCGATCATCTCTCCGCCGGAGCGCTTCCCGATGTCGATCGTGCGGCTGACCGGAACGGCGCTCTTCCAGGTGCGGAACTGCCGGATCAGCGGCTTCCCTGCCGCCGGAGTGAAGCGCAGCTCATAGCCGGTGTCCTCTTCGAGGTCGACGATGCTGCCGCGCAGCTGGCGGTCGGCTGCGGACCAGACCGGCGGATACGCCGTCCGCCACGCTCCGCCCTGCTTCCGGAACTCCACTTTGCCCGGCGGCTGCTGCTGCGGAGAGGAAAAATTGCAGTAATAGGAGGCGGAATGGTAGAGCGGCACCACCTCCAGCGGATCGCGCGATACCGCTTCCAGCCGGAGATTCCGGAACCGGGCCGTTTTGCCGAGATACCGCTTGTTCAGTTTCATCCGCAGGCAGAGTTCGATGGCGGTGGCACCGTCGAGCGGGAATTCGCAGCGGAGCGTCCGTTCCATCCGGCCGGTGGTGCCGTCGCTGGAATAGCGCCCGATCTCCCGGCCGTTGCGCCACGTCTTCACCTGCAGGTATCCTGCGTCGCCGATTGCCTCGGCGGAGAGGGCGAACCGATCGCCGGAAGAGCGAGGAGTTACCCGGCGGACCAGAGCTCCGTCGCCCCGCTCCTGCGTCCCGACCACCTTTAGCCGGACGCCGCCGGGAATCGCCGCCGCCTCAATCGTTTCGGCGGGCGCGACCGACCACTTCGGAAGTTCGCGGGCGAAATCGTACCGGATCAGCTCCCCGGCACCGAGGCTCATTGTCAGCAGCGCTGCCGCCGTCAGCAGCGCCTGCCCGGTCAGAAGTCGCATTTTCATCGCTGGATGTAATCGGAAGTGGTTCCGGCGCCGAACCAGACGGAGTTCAACGCGCCGTCGACGAATTTATTCCAGCGGAAGAGGCCGCGGGTGTAGAATTCCACCGGTGTGCTGCCCTTTACATGGCCGTCGGCGTAGGCGGCGTTGGCCTGCCCGGAGTGGCGGAGCATGATGCCGTGCAGATTGTTGTTGCCGCTGGTCCACTTGAAAGTGGGGCTCATATCCGCGTACTGGAATCCCGCCTGCGAGAGGGTGGAGTGCCCGCGGGGGATGCCGCTGTCCACGAAAATCATCGTACCGACCGGCTTGCGCATCTTGTGGAGCACCAGAAAAGAGCCGACCGCGTTGGAGCCTTTGTAGATCTGTTCGACGAAACGCCCGGCGATGGCGGTGTCATCGCTGACGCTGGATTCCCCGATCACCAGGCTGGGACGGACCCTCCACCCCACGCCGCCGTAGGTGCGCTGCGGCACCTGGCTTTCGCCGTCATCCTCGTGAAGACGCGGCGAGGCGCCGGGGCAGGAGACGACGTTGCTGGTTTTTCGACCGAGAATCACGATCGGCGGCAGATAGGCAGGCGGGTTGTTCTCGCCGCCTGAGGAGAGAATTTCCGACCAGCGCAGACCGTTCGATGCAAGGGAGCTCTGCGGCGCTTCCATGATGAAGCGCCCGTTGTAATCGACGGCGTAGGTGGATTCCGCGGTGATGCACTGCCGCAGATTGTTGGCGCAGGAGATCGCCCGTCCTTTTTCGCGCGCCTTGTTCAGCGAAGGGAGCAGCAGCGCGGCGAGGATGGCGATGATCGCGATCACGATGAGGAGTTCAATAAGGGTAAAATATTGCCCATCTCCGCTTTTCGTCAGTGACACGGTGCAGCCGGGCGAACTTGTCGGCCCCCCGTTTCCGGGCGCTCCGACACGGAGATTTGCCGCTACGCTGATTTTCATGTATCCTCCTTTGCAGAAAAGAAATTTCAAATCTGACACAGTCTGTTGACTTTATTATACAACAACCTTCTGAAAATGTCAACAGCATTAGAAAAAAATCGGGATTTTTTTTGCAGGAAAGCGGCTTGTGCCGGAAAAGCGCCCCCGCCTGCTCCTCCGGAGCTCTCCGGTCGGTCGGTTGCTTCGGCTGCGCCGACTCACGTTTGTCATCTGTAATCGCTCGATCATGTCCCGAATTTTGTGACGGGGCGTGTTGTTTGACGGAGGTGCGTCCGCCCTTTATTTTAAGTTTGATCAACATAAAGGAGACGCAGATGCAGGGTAAAATCAGCATGAACTTGTCGTTTTGTCAAGCGGGAAGCGGCTTTTCTCCGGACGAACTTGCAACCAAACCGGCGGATGTGTACGAGCGCAGGGCCTGCGCCGCACCCGGCTTGCGGTTGCACTTCCCGCGCTTCCCCTGCCCGCAGTACGGGCACCGCTCCCCCGGTTTCAGTTCATGAAATTCGTTCATTGTATCATTTTCCTCTTGATTTTTTTTGTTTTTCGGTTATTTTAAAGGAGGCCTTCTTTCGAGGGGCCCGGTCTCAC
>CAZPWP010000130.1:0-6771 GCA_964590295.1 uncultured Victivallis sp. | reverse complement strand
ATGGAACTTGCCGACCAGGTGAAGTTGTCGGTAATGAAAGTCATGCGTTTGGGCTTTCCGTCTGCGATGTTTCGCCCCATCCAGACAGTTGGCGATCCACGGGATCGTTGTCGAATCAACCACATGGATCATCCGCTTGAAGCGTCTCGGCAATGTGCTGGCGATCCGGGCCGGACAGTTTTTCCCCTCGCAAAGTCCAGTCAACATGAGCAATCTGCGCCAGACGAGGCTGATGCACGGCAGAGAGCTCCTGATTCCGACCGGCTGGAAACAGAAGGATGAATACGCCCTCGCCCTCCGGGACGCGGGCAAATCCGCTCTGTCGCCGTGCAGATTCCCCACCGCGACGTCAGGGCCTTCCCCGGTTTGCTCTACAACAGCATGGTCGCTCACTGGACCCGGCTGCCGGTCCGTGGAATCATCTGGTACCAGGGGGGGGAGTCGAACGCCGGAGATCCCCGGTATCTGCCGCAGCTCCGGGCGCTGCTCGCGGACCGGCGGTGTCGGTGGAAGGAGCTGGAACTGCCATTCTTGCTGGCTTAGCTTGCCGGATACGCCACCACCCATGCGCAGGACTGGCGGACACCCTGGATCCGAATCAGCCTTCCCGGCTGGCGCTGACTCGAGACATTCCGCAGAAGATGCTGGAACCTTCCGGCGTGGGAGTCGCCACCGCCATGGATATCGGGGAAGCGGACAACATCCATCCGCCCGAAAAGCGGGAGGTCGACCGACGGCTGGCTCTGGAGGCGCTGCGCATGGTGTACGGCCGGGCGGTGGTCAGCCGCGGCCCGCTGTTCCGTTCCGCTGCCCGCGAAGGGAATGCCCTCCGAGTCCGCTTCGATTACGCGGCGGCGGGGGGCCTGAAGACCAGCGACGGAAAGGCTCCGAACGGCTTTGCCGTCGCCGGGCGTGACGGGCATTACTTCTCCGCCTGGGCGGCGATCGACGGAGAAACGGTTCTCGTTTCGGCGCCGGAGGTCTCCGAACCGGAATTTGTCCGGTACGCCTATGCGGATTTCCGCGGGGACTGCAACCTGCAGAATCAGGCCGGACTGCCCGCCTATCCCTTCCGATCGGCCCCGGATCGGAGAATTCCCGCACTTCCCTGCCCACATCTCTGCCCTGCCGGTCGGGACGGCGACCTCCGGAATGAGTTTTTTGCAAACGGCAGTGAAAAATCGATCTTCTAGATAAAAAAGTATCGAAGTGGACTTGAAAAAACGCTGTCCTGGTGTATTTTAAATGTGATAGTTCGGTAAAAAACTATCGAACCCGCCTTCCGGAGTGCTCCGGCAGCGCGGGTGGGAAAGCAAAATATGCGGGCGGCTGAGCTGCGGGAATGGACCCGGCGCCGCGGAAGAGAAAAGGTGAGCTGATCGGGTTCTCCGGGAGGAGAGACTGGTCGGCTCCTGTCGTGTCACAGGGAATTACTTGCATCTAACTAAAGAGCGGCTCCGATTCATGGCGAATGTGAAAGTTCAGAAACTTCCGACGATCCGTCGGCTGCCCACCTATCTGTACAAGCTCTCCGAAATGCGCAAGGCGGGGATTTCGATCGTCGCCACCCCCGAACTCGCCCGCTATATGAACCTCGGCGAGATCGTTATCCGCAAGGATCTCGCCATCACCGGCGTCACCGGGCAGCCCGGCGTCGGCTACAAGGTCAAGGAACTGATCGAGGCGATCAAGAGCTATCTCAACTGGGACAACGCCTCCGAGGCGATTCTGGTCGGCGCCGGCTCCCTCGGCAGCGCCCTGCTCGGCTACGAGGGATTCGAAGAGTACGGGTTGAAGATCATCGCCGCCTTCGATGCCGATCCCGGCAAAATCGGCACCGAAATCCACGGCCGCAGCGTCTTCAGCATCGACCGGCTCGCCGAACTGGTCCGGCGCCTCCAGGTGCGTATCGGCATCATCTGCGTGCCTGCCGCCTTCGCCCAGGAGGTCGCCGACGCCATGGTCGAAGGCGGGATCCGGGCGATCTGGAACTTCGCCAACGTGAGTTTGAAGGTGCCCGAGGAGGTGGTGGTCCAGCGCGAGGTGATCGCCGGAGGTCTTGCCGTTCTCTCGGTCAAGATGAACCGCCGCCTCGCCGACCTCGAGCAGCAGGAGGGCAACTGAAAAGCGTAACTGGCAACAAAAAAGAACATAAAATTCCCAAATTACAGCAACCAAGGAGCGAAAATGCAGGAAACCATGGAAACCACCCAGGCGATGATCGACCATCTCGCCGCAGTCAACAAGATCCTCGAGAAGTACGGTTATTCGGAAGCGAAACTGATCCC
The DNA here is from genome assembly GCA_964590295.1 of uncultured Victivallis sp. Classification (GTDB taxonomy): domain Bacteria; phylum Verrucomicrobiota; class Lentisphaeria; order Victivallales; family Victivallaceae; genus Victivallis. Next base: position 4,483 of record CAZPWP010000130.1, on the reverse strand, counting down.
GATTCTCCAGGAGGTACAGGCGGTCTACAAGTACCTTTCCAAAGACATGATCAGCTATGTCGCGACCAGCATCGGCGTTCCGCCGTCGCGAGTCTACGGCGTCGCCACCTTCTACGCGCACTTTTCCATGCAGCCCAAGGGCAAGTACCTGATCAAGCTCTGCGACGGCACCGCCTGCCACGTCAAGAAGTCGCACGGATTGCTCAATGCCCTCTATGAGCGGCTGAACCTCTCGCCGGACAACCGCACCAGTTCCGATCTGCTTTTCACCATCGAGACGGTCAGCTGCCTCGGCGCCTGCGGCCTCGCTCCGGTGATGGTGGTCAACGACGAGGTTTACGGGCAGTGCACTCCGGAACGCGCCGTCGAGATCGTCGAGAAGATTATGGCCGACGAGAAAGCCGCGAACAAGTAATTCCAATTCAACAGAGAGCCTGAGAAGATGAGCAACGAAGCAAAAACCACCATCGATCTTGAGAAAATCCGCGACGATTACAAGGCGGCTGCCGCGAAGATCAAGCGCCGCATCATCATCTGCGCCGGAACCGGCTGCGTCGCCAACGGTTCGCTGGATGTCCGCGATGCCCTCGCCGAAGCGCTGAAAAACGCTGGCGTCGACGTCACCCTCGAACTGCGCAAGGAAGAGGAACACACCGGCACCTACATCTCCAAGTCCGGCTGCCAGGGATTCTGCCAGATGGGACCGCTGCTCCACATCGAGCCGGATGACATCCTCTACACCAAGGTCAAGGTCGCCGACGTTCCGGAGATCGTCGAACGCACACTGCAGCGCGGCGAAGTGATCGACCGGCTGCTCTATGTGCATCCGAAGACCGGCACTCATTGCAAGGGCGATGCCGATATTCCATTCTACACCCGCCAGAAGCGGGTCGTGCTGGCCAACTGCCGGATCGAGCCGGGCTGTGTGCGCGAGTACATCGCCCGCGGCGGCTACTTCGGCTCCCGCAAGGCGATCCTCGAAATGACGCCGGAAGAGGTCTGCCAGACGGCGATCGACTCCGGGCTGCGCGGCCGCGGCGGCGGCGGCTTCCCGACCGGTCTCAAGTGGAAGTTCACCCTCGCCAGCAGGAACGACAAGAAGTATGTGATCTGCAACGGTGACGAAGGCGATCCGGGCGCATTCATGGACCGCTCGGTCATGGAGGGCAACCCCCACTCCGTCATCGAGGGAATGATGATCGCCGCGCGCGCCATCGGTGCCGATGAGGGATTTGTCTACGTCCGCGCCGAGTATCCGCTGGCGGTGACCCGCATGCAGGCGGCGGTCAAGGAGGCCGAGGAGGCCGGGCTGTTGGGCGATCACCTGTTCGGTTCGGACTTCAGTTTCCGGGTCAACGTGATGGAAGGTGCCGGCGCGTTCGTCTGCGGCGAAGAGACCGCGCTGATCGCTTCGATCGAGGGCAAGCGGGGTATGCCGCGGCCGAAGCCGCCGTTCCCGGCCCAGAGCGGACTGTGGGGCAAGCCGACGGTCATCAACAACGTCGAGACGCTCGCCTCGGTGCCCGGCATCTTCTTCAGAGGGGCGGAGCAGTACAAGGCGGTGGGAACCGAGAAGTCGCCAGGCACCAAGACCTTCGCGCTCACCGGGCACGTTGCCAACACCGGATTGATTGAAGTGCCCTTCGGCACCACGCTGCGCGAGATCGTCTACAACATTGGCGGCGGTGTCACCAACAACAAGGGCGAGGTGATCGACGAGGATTTCAAGGCGGTTCAGATCGGCGGACCCTCGGGCGGCTGCCTCACACCGGAGATGCTCGATTTGCCGATGGATTTCGATTCGCTCAAATCGGTCGGCGCGATGGTCGGTTCCGGCGGTCTGGTGGTGATGAACAAGCAGACCTGCATCGTCAAGATCGCCCGCTTCTTCATGCAGTTCACCCAGAACGAATCCTGCGGCAAGTGCGTGCCCTGCCGGGAAGGCACCAAGCAGATGCTGGCGATGCTCGACGACATCATCGAAGGGCGCGCCGACCGTCGCACGCTCGAACTTCTCGAGGAGACCGCGAAGGCGGTCCAGCTCGGTTCGCTCTGCGGCCTCGGCAAGACGGCGCCGAACCCGGTGCTTTCGACGTTGCGCTACTTCCGCGACGAGTACGAAGCGCACGTCTTCCGGAAGACCTGTCCGGCGGGCGAATGCAAGGCGCTGGCACGGCCGGAAATCTTCGCTTCGAAGTGCAAAGGCTGTACCGCCTGCGCCAAGAAGTGCCCGGTCGGGGCGATCAGCGGCAAGGTCCGCGAGGTCCACGTGATCGACGCCGACAAGTGCATCAAGTGCGGCGCCTGCAAGGCGGCCTGCCGGTTCGGAGCGATCATCGGTCTGTAATCAACTACCACTGGAGTGAGAAAATAAAATGAGTGAAGTGAAGAATACTTTGACCGTCAACGGCCGCGAGATTGAGATTGTGGGCGAGCGCAATCTGCTCGAACTCATCCGCAAGGCCGGCATCGATATCCCGACGTTCTGCTACCATTCCGAACTGTCGATCTACGGCGCCTGCCGCCTCTGCCTGGTGGAGGTCAAGGGGCGCGGCATCATGGCTTCGTGCTCGACCAAGCCGGAACCGGGAATGGTGATTCTGACCGACACCCGGGCGATCCGCAACATGCGCAAGATCAACGTGGAACTTCTGCTTGCCAGCCATCATCGCGAGTGCCCGACCTGCCAGCGCAGTGCAAACTGCACGCTGCAGGACCTCGCCCGCAAGTTCGGCGTGAAGGATGTCCGCTACAAGCAGTCGATCAAGAACCTGCCGCTGGATACCTCCAGCCCGTCGCTGGTGCGCGATCCGAACAAGTGTGTGCTCTGCGGCGACTGTGTGCGGGTCTGCTCCGAGGTGCAGAGTGTCGGCGCGCTGGATTTCGCCAGCCGCGGCGCCAACGCCCGCGTGGTTCCCGCCTTTGACAACAACCTCAGCGATGTCGAATGCGTCAACTGCGGTCAGTGCGCGCAAGTCTGCCCAACCGGTGCGATCGTCGCCAAGAACGACACCGACAAGGTGTGGAATGCGATCTACGATCCGGACAAAGTGGTGGTGGTGCAGGTTGCCCCGGCGGTGCGGGTTGGCCTTGGAGAGCGTTTCGGTTTTCCGACCGGGGAGAACGTCGCTCGCAAGATGGTGACCGCGATGAAGATGATGGGATTCGACTATGTGTTCGACACCTGTTTCGCGGCGGATATGACGATTTTCGAAGAGGCGACCGAGTTCATCGACCGGCTGAGCAACAACGGCACGCTGCCGCTCTTCACCAGCTGCTGCCCGGCGTGGGTGAAGTTTGCGGAGACCTTCTATCCGGAGATGCTGCCGAACATTTCGACCACCCGTTCGCCGCAGGCGATCTTCGGTGCGGTTGCGCGGAAGACGCTGCCGGCGAAGCTCGGCGTCAAACCGGAGAATCTGGTGGTGGTTTCGATCATGCCCTGCACGGCGAAGAAGTTTGAGGCGCAGCTGCCGAAGTTCAGCAACGAGGGGCGTCCGGATGTCGATTACGTGCTCACCACGGTCGAGCTTGCGTCGATGATCGAATCGATGGGAATCGAACTCAAGGAGCTGGAACCGGAAGCCTTCGACATGCCGCTCGGCTTCTCCACCGGAGGCGGTGTGATCTTCGGCGCGACCGGCGGCGTGATGGAAGCGGCGCTGCGTTTCGCGGTGGAGAAGATTAGCGGCAAGACGCTGGAAGCGATTGACTTCCGCGAGGTCCGCGGACTTGCTCCGCGCAAGGAGGCGGTGGTCGAGGTTGCCGGAAAGAAACTGCGGGTGGCGGTGGTTCACGGTCTTGCCAACGCCCGCAAGCTGGTGGAGGACATCAAGGCGGGGCGGGCGGAGTTTGACTTCGTCGAGGTGATGGCTTGTCCGGGTGGATGCGTCGCGGGCGGCGGCCAGCCGATTTCGCACGAGGATGGATTCCGGGCCAAGCGTGCTTCCGGACTTTATGATACGGACAAGGAGCGTCAGGTGCAGAAGCCGCAGGACAACTTCTGGGTGGACAAGTGTTATGCGGAGAGCTTCGGCGGCCGTCCCGGATCGCACGAGGCGCACACCCGGCTGCATACGCAGTACAAGAACCGCAGCCAGCTCTTCGACGCGAAAAGTCCGATCATGCACTCGCCGGAGGACAATGCGCCGACGATTTGCGTCACCATCTGCACGAAGCAGAAGGAGTGCCCGGGCCAGCTGCTGCTGGGCAAGATCGTGGAGTTCGTGAAGGAGCGCGGCCTAACGGACAAGGTCAATATCGAGGCTGCGTTCAGTTCGCGCCCGGAAGCGGATGGAACTATTGCGGTCACGGTGAGCGACATTGTGATTCCGCGCAACGATTCGGTCGATCAGACGCTCAAGGCGGTCAAGCAGGCGATCGAATCGACTGTCTCGAAGTAATTCGGTACCGCAGAAGTACAGTAATCCCCCGGGGAATTGTTTTCCGGGGGATTTTTATTGGGTGCGCCCGGCATGGCGTA
>CAZPWP010000129.1:0-6781 GCA_964590295.1 uncultured Victivallis sp. | reverse complement strand
TTTCAATGGTGTTACAACTGGCGAGCCCCAACACGGGGACCCTTTCCGACGATTCCCTCCGGCTTCTGCGCGAGGCCGGATACCGCTGCACCCGCTCCGGCCGCGAACTCATCGTCTCCGACCGGGAGAACGAGATCGACTTCGTCTTTCTCCGGCCGCGCGACATCGCGCTCTACGTCGGCAACGGCGTGCTCGACCTCGGCATCACCGGCCGCGACCTCGCGGCGGATTCCGGAGCGCAGGTCACCGAACTCATGAACCTCGAATTCGGCCGGTCGCGCTTCTGCTTCGCGGTGCCGAAAGGGTCAGGGCTCACGGTGGAAAAACTCGACGGGCTGCGCATCGCCACCTCCTATCCGGAACTGCTCCGGCGCAATCTGGAGCAGCGCGGCCTCTCCTGCCCGGTGGTCCGGCTGGACGGCGCGGTGGAGATTTCGATTCGCCTCGGTGTGGCCGACGCCATCGCCGACGTGGTGGAGTCCGGCGCGACGCTGCGCGAGGCGGGGCTCGAGGTGATCGGCGAACCGATGCTGGTCTCCGAGGCGATCCTGATCGGCCGCTCCGCCGAACTCGGCGAGCGCCCCGCGGTCCGGAAGCTGCTCGCCCGGCTCAAGGGAATCCTGGTCGCCGGCGCCTACGCGATGGTCGAATACGATATTCCGCGCCGGGAGCTTGAGGCCGCCTGCGCGATTACCCCGGGCATCGAATCTCCGACCGTCTCCCCGCTCTCCAATCCGGACTGGGTCGCGGTCAAGGCGATGGTCGCCCGGCGGGCGTGCAACCGGATCATGGATGAACTGTATCAGATCGGCGCCCGCGGCATCATCGTCACGGATATCCGCTCCTGCCGTCTGTAACAACAGGGAGATATAGGAATGAAAAAAGCGGTTCTGGAACGCGCCCGCGAGGTGTTCAACACCGAGATCGAAGGGCTGGTCGCCGTGCGCGACAATCTGGGAGAGAGCTTCGAACAGCTGGTCCGTCGCTGCATGGAGGTAATCACCGCCGGCGGGAAACTGGTGTTCACCGGCGTCGGCAAGAGCGGTTACATCGGCAAGAAGATCGCCGCGACCCTCTCGAGCGTCGGTTCGCCGTCGGTTTTCATGCACCCGGTGGAGGCGCGTCACGGCGACCTCGGCATCATTCAGAAAGACGACCTCCTGATCGCGCTCTCCTACAGCGGGGAAACCGAGGAGCTGCTGGTCGTGCTGACTCCCGCCAAACGGCTCGGCGTCGAACTGGTTTCGATCACCTCTTCCGCCGGATCCACCCTCGGGAAGATGAGCGATCTGGTGGTCGAGATGCCGGTGCCGCAGGAGGCGTGTCCTTTCAACCTCGCTCCGACGACGACCACCACCGCGCTGCTGGCGCTCGGCGATGCGCTGGCGATGGTGCTGCTCGACGAGCAGGGGTTCACCAGGAGCGATTACGGGCGGCTCCACCCCGGCGGCGCGATCGGCCGCATGGTGACGATGCGCGCCTCGGACATCATGCGCGATACGGAACACTCGGCGATCGTCGACCCCGGCACGAAGGTGCGCGACGCGCTCTTCCGGATGAGCCATGCCCGCTGCGGTTCGGCGATCATCGTCGACGGCGACGGGAAGCTGGCCGGCATCTTCACCGACGGCGATTTCCGCCGCTGGGCGGAGAAGGACCTTTCGGTGCTCGAGCGTGAAATGCGCGAGGTGATGACGCCGGGGCCGGTTTCGATCCGGCAGGATGCGCTGGCGGTCGAGGTGCTCAAGGTGCTGGAGAAGCGCCATATTGACGATATCGTGGTGGTCGATGAGACTGGGCGTGTCTGCGGATTCATCGACGTGCAGGACCTGCCCGGACTGAAACTGATGTGAGGTGATTCCTTGCCCAACCGCAAACAGGATGGAATGATGACGAAACGGATTCTGCTTCTGGTTCTGACTGCTTTTTCATTCACGGCGGCTGCCGGCGACAACGAGGCCACCGCTGCCTACATGGCAGGGCGGACTGCGTATGAGGCGGGGGACTACCGGGAGGCTGCGGCGAAGTTCGAGGACGCCGAACTCCTGGGCGACTCGACGGCGGTCAAGGCGAACTCGGTTCTTGCCCAGATCTCCGCGTGGCGGATGTGCGGGCTGCTCTACCGGGAGTTCGAGGCGATTGAGAAGCTGCTGACCTCGTTTCCGGAGTATGCCGATTTCGCCGCGCTCGTTCAGCGGGAGTACGAACTCGGCGAGGCGTACTATCAGGGGCAACGCGATCCGTCGTTCTGGTCGCTGCGCTGGATTCCGTGGCTGGTCGACGACGACAGGAGCATCGAGGTGTTTGAAAAGGCGCTCTCCCGTGCGCCCTTTTCCGAAAACGCGCCCGGAGCGCGGCTCCGGCTCGCCTACCTCTTCGACCAGAAGGGGGAGGTGAAGAAATCGCTCGAACAGCTCCGGCTGATCATCCGGGAATTCCCCGATTCTCCGGAGTGCAAGTACGCCTATCTCGCACTCGGTACCGGGCTCTACCAGCTCTCGCGGCGCGGCGACGGCGACGGCCGCTACAACCGGGAAGCGCTCGACGTGTTCAAGACGTTTCAGGAGAAGTATCCCGATGCCAGTGAGAACGACTGGGTCAGGCGCCATCTGATCCTCGGCCGCGACACCCAGGCGGCCCGGCTGCTCTCGATGGCGAAATACTATGCGGAGAACGGCCGCAAGGCGGCGGCGGAGCGCTATCTGGCACAGGTGCTGCGGGAATACCCCGACACGCTTTCGGCGGACGCCTCCGAAGCGCTGCTGGTCAAGCTGGACCGCACCTTCGTGCCGGAGGAGTTCCGGCCGGATCCGGCGTCGCGGCTGCCGCGGATTGTCGCCTCTCCGCTGCCGCAGGAGGCGGAGAAGCTGCTGATTGCACCGGGGGAGGGGAGCGGCAAATTTCTGCTGCCGGTGTTCGATCTCTCCGGTCAGCTCAAATCCAACATGAATGAAGCGCCGAAGGAGGAGGCCAGATGAAGTACCTGACGCGTTCCGTTTTTCTGTTTCTTGTTCTGCTGCTCGGCGGCTGCGGGTATCAGGTCGGTTCGCTGATGCATCCGCAGGTGAAGAGTGTCGCGGTCGCGCCGGTGGTCAACGAGACCGTTGCCTACAACGTCGCGGCGGAACTGCGCGGACTGCTCTGCGAATGCTTCATGACGGACGGTTCGCTCAAGCTGGTCGGGGAAAAGAAGGCCGACTGCATCGTCTACGCCCGGGTGCTCAGCATTGCATTCTCTGAAGTGAACTGGTCGACGGTGAACGATGATCAGTTTGTGCCGAACGAGTGGAGGGTGAAGATGACCGTGGAGTTTTCGGTGATTATTCCCGGCAATGCCCGGCCGCTCATTTCCACCCGGACCGTGACCGGTTCGGCGGATTTCCAGACCGGGCCGGATATGTACATCGGCCGCCGCAACGGCATCCGGCAGGCCGGGTACGACGTGGCGAAACAGCTGGTCTCCGCGGTGACCGAGGGGTGGTGATTCCGTCCCGGGAGGGGAGTGTGCGGCATGCTGATCGGGGTGGTGAAAAAGGGACAGTCGCTGTTCATTCTCTCGTTTCTGACGTTTGTTCTGGGCGGCATGCTGATCCTCAAGCTGCCGTGGTGTTATCGCGCCGGGGTGCTCTCGTGGAGCGATGCGCTGTTCATGGCGACCTCCGCGGTCTGCGTCAACGGGCTGAACGTGCTGCCGATGGAAAACTTCACTCTGTTCGGGCAGGCGATGATCCTGCTGATGGTGGAGATCGGCGGAATCGGCATCATGACATTGAGCGCGTCGATTCTGCTGCTGCTCGGCGGCGGTCTCTCCTTCAGCGACACGCTGATGATCTCCAGTCTGAGCGACAACTTCTCCCTGCGGGGGATTGAGGGGCTGACCCGGACCGTCACCACCTACACGCTGGTCAGCGAGGTGATCGGCATGCTGCTGATGCTGCCGGGATTTCTGGAGAAGTACACCTGGGCGGAGTCGCTCTGGTATTCGCTGTTCCATGGCATAACCGCGTTCTGCAATGCGGGCCTGAGTCCGTTCAAGGAGAGTCTGGCCGGGCAGTCGCACCTGGTCCAGTTCGCGGTGGGGGCACTGGTGATCCTGGGCGGCCTCGGCGTCTACGTGATCTACGATCTGCTGCAGCTCTTCCGGCGCCGGGAAATCCATCTGCGGGTTCACTCCAAGGTGGTGCTGCTGACCAATCTGATTCTGATCGTGGGCGGCGCGGCGCTGATCTGGTTTTTCGGGGTGATCAACGACCGGCTGATCGGCTGGTTCGACGCTCTGTTCCTCTCGGTTTCGTCGCGGACCGCCGGATTCACCACCTTCGACGTCACGACGCTGCCGGCGTCGACCACGACACTGGTCATCATCTTCATGCTGATCGGCGCCTCGCCCGGATCGACCGGCGGCGGCATGAAGACCAGCACGGTGGCGGTGGCGGTGGCGGCGATTTTCAGCACCTTCAAGGGAAATCCGGAGGTGTTGATGTTCCGGCGGCGGATCCCGTCGACGCAGGTACTGCGCGCCTTCACGATCATCGTGATGTTCACGCTTCTGGCCTGTGTGGCGGCGATGGCGATTCAGGTGATTACGCCGGGGTCGGCGATGATGGAGGCGTTTTTCGAGGCGGCGTCGGCGCTGGGGACGACCGGGCTGACGATCGGCGAAACCGCCAAACTGACGACGAAGGGGAAGCTCTTCCTCTCGTTTCTGATGTTCATCGGCCGGATCGGACCGTTCACGATTATGCTGTTTTTGCTGGGGCGTGAGAAGACGGTGCGCTTGAAATATCCCGATGAACGGGTTATTATCGGTTAAACGGGCAAATCAGGTGGGATATGGCCAGAAATCATTACGCGGTGTTCGGGCTCGGCTCCTTCGGGGCCAGGCTGGCGGTGGAGTTGAGCAGGGCGGGCAATACCGTCGTCGTGGTGGACGTCGACCGGGAGCGGGTGGAGGATCTGCGGGAGAAGGTGACCGAGGCGATCATCGCCGATGTCAGCAATGAGGAGGTGGTCCGCGAGATGAACGTCGCCAAGTTCGACGCGGTGATCCTCGGCATGAGTTCGCACTTCGAGGACCAGGTTCTGGCGCTGACACTGCTGAAGCAGGAGGGGGCGCGCAAGGTGCTGGCCAAGGCGAACACCGCCATTCAGGAGCGGATCCTCTACCGGCTCGGCGCCGACGAGGTGATCCAGCCCGAGCTGGATGTGGCCGAGCGGATCTCCCGTCGGCTCACGATGGCGAACATCACCGATCTCTTTGATTTTAAGGGGTCGGCGATTGCGGAGGTTTCGGTGCCCGGGCGGATGGCGGGCAAATCGCTCCGTCAGCTTGACCTGCGCAACCGCAGCAGCGTGACGGTGCTGCTGCTGCGCAAGCCGGGCTGTCCGACCGAAACGATCATCAGTCCGGATACTCTGCTCGAGAAAGGCGATCAGCTGACCGTCTTCGGCAGCCGGGAGGCGATATTGAAACTTTTCAAGGAGAACTGAATCATGGCAAACTGCATCTTCTGCAAAATCATTGCCGGAGAGATTCCGGCGGTCAGGATCTACGAGGACGATCTGGTGCTGGCGTTTCTCGACATCGGTCCGATCAATTTCGGCCATGCGCTGGTGATTCCGAAGGAGCACCACGAATCGAGCGCGACGATTCCGGAGGCGACGGCGGGGCGGATGTTCCGCATCGGTGCCCGGATCGGCGTGGCGCTCCGCCGGGAGTTCGACTGGGATGCGTTCAATCTGCACCTGGCGGACGGCACTGCGGCGGGACAGGTGGTCATGCACGCCCATCTGCATGTGGTGCCGCGCGGCGTCGAGGATGGTTTCCACTGGAACTGGCGTCAGAAGCAGTACGGGGAAGGCGAGGCTGCCGCGCTGGCGGAGCGGCTCACGAAACGGCTGACCGCCGCATTGGAACGGGAGCCGCAGCGGTGAGAAGGCGTCTGACGGCATGGCTGCTCGGGGGGCTGCCCGGCGGCGCCGGGGCCTGATGAATCGTACTGTCAGGAGACCGCCGAGCTGCTCAACCGGCTGGAAATGAACGGCCGCGATGTGCAGCGGGTCCTGAGCCGCGCCCGCTTCGACCATATGCCGAACATGTCCGAGCCGGTTGCGGAACTGCAGAATCTCTTCCGTTCGAGCAGCCGCCGGGAGGAGCCGCCGCCGACCATCGCAACTGCGGGGGAACCCGGCGGAGTATTTCAAGGCGATCCGCACGTTGCGGAATGCGCTGGTGACGCTGCGTCAGAAGGGGCAGGGGTTGCGTTTCTGAGCTAGAACACGCCGAGGTGTTCCAGCAGGATCCTGAGTCCGACAAGGAGGATGGCGCAGCCGCCGATGACCATCATCACCCGCTCTCCGGCGAGCGAGCCGAGGCGGGTGCCGATCAGGACGCCGACGGCGGAGGCCGCTGCGGTGACCGCTCCCATGGCAATGGCGGGAATCCAGATGCCCGAACCGGCGAATGCGAGTCCGGCGCCGACCGCCAGCGCATCCAGACTGGTGGCGACGGCGGGCAGAAAGAGGGCACGCGGTGCGAAGAAGTCAGGCGGGCGGCAGCCTTCGCGCGGTTCCGGCTCCTCCTCTTTCCGGCGGACTCCCTCGACGATCATCCTGCCGCCGACGAATCCGAGCAGGGCGAAGGCGAGCCAGTGGTCCATGGCGCGGACCGCATTCTGCAGCAGCGTTGCCGCGGCGAATCCGAAGAGCGGCATCACGATCTGGAACCCGCCGAAAAAGAGGGCGGCCCAGGCGGCGTTGCGGATCTTCCGGCCGGTGCGGT
>CAZPWP010000128.1:3149-6785 GCA_964590295.1 uncultured Victivallis sp. | reverse complement strand
CGTTTGACCCGGATGGAACCGGAACGGCCGTGCGCAGCCAATCCTTCCATCTCCGCAAACGCTTCGACCACCGAAACCTCGCGCCGCAGCGCAGCCTCCGAATAACGGACAATGCTCGACCGGCGGAAGAAGCCGGGCGTATCCAGCCCGTTGAAATAACGCGCGCTCGACGCGGTCGGCAGCACGTGGGAGGGACCGGCGCAGAAGTCGCCGATCGGCTCCGGCGTCCACGGTCCGAGGAAGATCGCCCCGGCGGCACTGATCCGCTTCGCCAGACGTTCCGGCCGCGCGGTCTGGATTTCCAGATGTTCCGGCGCATACCGCCCGGCGATTTCGGCGGCCCGCTCCAGATCGGGCGCGAGGATCAGAAACAGTCCGTGCTCCATCACCCGGTCCACCGTCGCCAGCCGCGGCAGCGAAGCCTTCTGGCGGAGAAACTCCGCCTCGACCTGCTCCAGCAGCGGCGCGGAAACCGTCACCAGAACCGCCTGCTCCAATCCGCTGCCGTGTTCCGCCTGGCTGAGCAGGTCGGCGGCGATGAAGGCCGGATCCGCCGTCTCGTCGGCGATCACCAGAATCTCCGAGGGACCGGCGACCATATCGATGGCCACCTCCCCGTACAGAAGCCGCTTGGCGGCGGTGACGTAAGCATTGCCGGGGCCGACAATCTTCTCCACCTTGCGGACACTCTCCGTGCCGCAGGCGAGCGCGGCGACGCCGTAAACCCCGCCGAGCCGGTAGATCTCGGTCACTCCGGCGAGTTTCATCGCGTAGAGAACCGCCGGATGCACACTGCCGTCCTTCCGGGCGGGAGTGACGGCGACGATCTCCTTCACCCCCGCGGCCGAAGCGATTCCGGCGGTATGGATAACGGTGGAAACCAGCGGCGCGGTGCCGCCGGGAATGTAGACACCGACCCGGTCGAACGGCTCGAACTTCTCCCCGAGCATGACGCCGGGACGCACTTCAGCCTGCCAGTTGCGCGGCATGGTCCGCTTCGCAAAGGTGCGCACCTGAGCAAGCGCAGTACGAATCGCCCGCTTCTGCGCCGGGGTGAGCGCCTTTTTCGCCGCCTCGATCTCCTCGTCCTCCACCCGGAACCGGTCCGGCGTGAGTGTCACATGGTCGAATTTTTCCGCGAAACGGATCAGCGCGGCATCTCCGTCGGCCCGGACCTCCTCGATGATGGCGGCGGCCTGTTTCCCGACTTCCGGCGGGAAGGAGGGGCGTTCATACAGCGCCCGCAGCTCCTGCTCGAAACCAGGAGAATCGAACCGGATTTTCTTCATTTCCTCACCTGAATCAATTCATTGTCGATCAGCCGGGTCGAACCGAAATACGCGGCGATGGCGAACAACGCCTCCCGCGTCTCCGCAGTGGACTCTTCCAGCGTATCGACGTCAAGCACTTCGACATAATCCACCCGGCCGCCGGCAGCTTCGATCTCGTGCCGGACGGCGGCGGCGACCGCCGGAGCAGCCTCCAGCCCCGCCTCTTCCAGCGCCGGTTTCGCAGCACGGAGCGCGCGGGAGAGCACCAGCGCCTGCTGATGCTCTTCCTCCGAAAGATAGCGGTTGCGCGACGAGAGCGCCAGCCCGTCCGCGCCGCGCACCAGCGGCGCGGCGACGATTTCGATCGGGAAGTTGAGGTCGCGCACCATCCGCTTGATGACGAGCAGCTGCTGGGCGTCCTTGCGGCCGAAGACCGCCACATCCGGCAGCGCGAGGTGGAAGAGCTTCGTCACCACCGTCGCCACCCCGCGGAAGTGACCGGGCCGCCGGGCGCCGCAGAGCGGGCGCGACAGCATCGTCTCCTCCACCCAGGTCGAGGCGTCCGGCGCATACATTGTCCCCGGTTCCGGAGCGAAGATGACATCCGCGCCATGCTCGGCGCAGACGAACCGGTCGTGCTCGAAGTCACGCGGATACTTGTCGAGGTCCTCCCCCGGCCCGAACTGGGTCGGATTCACGAAAATCGAAACGATCACCACATCGGCACGGCTGCGGGCAATGTCGATCAGCGACGCGTGCCCGGCATGGAGAAATCCCATCGTGGGAACCAGCGCGATGCTCTTCCCCGCACGGCGGGTTTCGAGCGCGAAGCGCTGCAGCTCCTGCGCCTGTTGAAAGATGCGCATTTGAATTAGATCTCCGTCAGCCAGCTGTGGCGGTCCGGCCGGTCGCCATACTGAATTCCGGTCATCTCATTGTACAGTTTGTGCAGCACCGGACCAATCTCGGTGAGGTGATAGTCGATCACCTTGTCGCCGTCGAAGATACGGCCGACCGGAGTGAGCACCACGGCGGTGCCGCAGGCGGCCACTTCGGCGAAGTCGGGCAGTTCCGCGGCGGCGATTTTGCGCCGCTCCGTGACCATGCCGAGGTCGGCGGCGATGGTCATCAGCGAATTGTTGGTGATCGAGGGCAGGATCGAATCCGAAAGCGAAGTCACATAACGCCCGTCGCGGGTGATCGCCAGGAAGTTGCTGGTGCCGAACTCGTCGACGTAGGTGTGGGTCGCCGGATCGAGGAAGAGCGCGACCGGGCAGTGATGATCCTTGGCCTGCTTGCTCGAAATCAGACTGGCGGCATAGTTCCCGGCCGCCTTGATGTGGCCGGTGCCGTGCGGCGCGGCGCGGTCGTAGTCGCGTGAAATCATCGCGTCGACCGGCTTGATGCCGCCCTTGTAGTAGGCGCCGACCGGCACGACCATGATGATCAGCTCATAGGAGAGGCTGGCGCCGACACCGATCTGCGGCGTGGTTCCGAACATCACCGGCCGGATGTAAAGGGAGCCACCGGTCCCGTAGGGCGGAATGTAATCCTCGTTGTCGCGCACGACGGTTTTGACCGCCTCGACGAATCTTTCGACCGGAAATTCCGGCATCAGCAGGTGGCGGGCGGAGCTGTTGAACCGCTTTCCGTTCTCCTCGGGGCGGAAGATGCGGACCTTGCCGTCGCGGCAGCGGAACGCCTTGCCGCCTTCAAAGATCGCCTGCCCGTAATGGAATGTGTTCGCGGCGATCGAGAGCGTGATATCGTAGCTGGAGCAGAGCTGCCCATCGCCCCAGCTGCCGTTCTCGTAGTGAAACCGGATGTTGCTCCGGGTCGGCATGAATTTGAATCCCAGATTTTCCCAGTCGATGTTCATGATTCGGTCAATCTCCCGCAAAAAAGAGTTGGTTGAATAAAAACTGACGCGTGAAATATAGCGCACATCAGCGTCAATATCAAGGATTTTTCCCGCAGAAGAAGCAGAGAAACGGAGATTCCTGAAAAAAAATCGTCTTTTCACCGGTTTCAGATTGCAATTTTCGCATTTATCACCTATCTTAAAATTAACATGACCGGATACGGAAAAGAGAGTCTATTTCAGAGCAAGGAGGATTTGTCATGGAGTTGAAACATTTCATGAGTTGCGCCCTGACCGCAGCGGTGATCGGATTCGCGGGAGCCGGGTGCAGTTTGTTCAGCAACGAGGTTCCACCGGAAGATCTCACTCCGGTTCCGGAGGCGATCGACGATCCGGGTTACAATGCGACCGGGCTCGGCGCGGGAGCGGGCGGGCAGTTCGGTCCCGGCTCCGGTTCCGGCGTCGGCGAGTGGGTGGATTCGACCAGCAACGTCGGCGGCGCCG
>CAZPWP010000128.1:217-3139 GCA_964590295.1 uncultured Victivallis sp. | reverse complement strand
AGGGCTGGGTGCTCGCCGATCCCTCCGGCAACCGTCTCAACATGCCGATCATCTACTTCGCCTATGACTCGGATCTTCTGGTTCCCTCCGAAACAGCGAATCTCGACCGGATCGCCGCCTATCTGGCGGATAAGCCGACCCTCGGGCTGGTGATCGAAGGTCACTGCGACCAGCGCGGCACCGAAGAGTACAACCGTGCGCTGGGCGAGCGCCGGGCGAATGCGATCCGCGCCTACCTCGCCGGCAAGGGCGTTCCCGACGAGCGCATGAGAACGATCAGCTACGGCGAAGACAAGCCGGCGGTCCAGGGTTCGGGCGAGAACGTCTGGCGGCAGAACCGCCGCGGTGTTCCGGTCCCGATGCGGATCCCCCGCCGATAACCCGGGAACCACGATGCCGGGTTTGCGATAACCGCCTGAAACATCCGCTCGACGGCGCCTTCCAGGTCGCCGCCGGGCGTTTTCCGTATTTTATCAGATAACGATTTTCAAGATCAATTCCGAACAAGAGAGAAAAAAATGAGCAAAATCCGTACGGAACATGTGTTCACTTCGGAATCGGTTTCCGAAGGCCATCCGGATAAAGTGTGCGACCAGATTTCCGATGCGATCCTCGACGCCTGCCTGGCGCAGGATCCCGACAGCCGCGTCGCCTGCGAAACGCTGACCACCACCAATCTGGTGGTCATCTCGGGCGAAATCACCACCCGGGCGAAGGTGAACTGGCAGGATGTCGCCCTGAACGCGATCCGCAAGATCGGTTACAACGATCCAGCGGTGGGCTTCTGCGCCGACGACGCGAAGGTGATGGTCTGCATCCACCGGCAGTCCCCGGATATTTCGCAGGGGGTGACCGTGGGAATGGGCCGCTTCACCGAGCAGGGGGCCGGAGACCAGGGGATGATGTTCGGCTACGCCAGCAACGAAACCCCGGATATGATGCCGGCGACCATCTACTACGCGCACAAGATCGTCGAAGAGCTGGCGCGCCTCCGCAAAAGCGATCCGGAGAAGTACCGCTACCTGCGGCCGGACTCCAAGAGCCAGGTGTCGATCCGCTATGTCGGCAGCAAGCCGAAGGCGGTCGAGACCGTGCTGGTCTCCCACCAGCACACCCCGGATATGCCGGCGGAGTGGCTGGAGGAGCTCGTCCGCGAAGTGGTCAAGCGGGTGATTCCCGCCGAGCTTCTGAGTGACGACATCCGCTATTACGTCAACCCGACCGGCCGTTTTGAAGTGGGCGGCCCCCACGGCGACACCGGGCTGACCGGGCGCAAGATCATCGTCGACACCTACGGCGGCGTCGGCAGCCACGGCGGCGGCGCCTTCTCGGGCAAGGATCCGTCGAAGGTGGACCGTTCGGCCGCTTACATGTGCCGCTACATTGCAAAGAACATCGTCGCGGCGGGGCTGGCCGACAAGTGTGAAGTGCAGGTTGCCTACGCGATCGGCGTCGCCGAACCGCTGAGCATCAACGTCGACACCTACGGCACCGGAGTTCTGGCTGACGACAGCGACCTGGAGAAGGTGATCCGCGAGGTGTTTTCGCTGAAACCGGCGGAGATCGTCCGCCGGCTCGGCCTCAAGCATCCGGGTCAGGGCTGGTGCTATCAGGATACCGCCGCCTACGGTCACTTCGGCCGGGCGCAGTTCCCGTGGGAAAAGATCGACCGGGTGGCAGAGCTGAAGGCCGCCGCGGAAAAATTCCCGCGAAAGTGACGATGGCAAAGACAAGACAGAATCCGACGCTGCTGGGCGTCGGCTCTCCTCTTCTGGACATCCTGGTCCGAGTGGATGACGCATTCCTCGCGACGGTTCCGGGGGAAAAGGGCGGCATGCTGATGGTCGACGCGGCGTTCCAGCAGTCGCTGCTGGAGCGCCTGCCGGGGAATCCGCAGCGGGTGCCGGGCGGTTCGGCGGGGAACACGGTGTTCGCGCTGGCCCGGCTCGGAATCGATGTCGCGATGTTCGGCAAGCTGGGGAACGACGCGAACGGCGACTTCTACCGGAAACGGTTCCGGGAGCTGGGCGGCTCCGACGCGCAGTTTGCCATTACCGGCGACGCACCGACCGGGACCTGCCTCTCCCTCATCACGCCCGACGCGGAGCGGACGATGCGCCCCTGCCTCGCGGCGTCGCTGCTGCTTCGGATCGACGAGGCGGAACAGATTGATTTTTCCGCTTACGACTGGGTGTACATCGAAGGATATATGCTCTATTCGGCGGTGCTGCCGACGGTGATGCGGCGAGCGAAGAAGGCGGGCTGCCGGATCGGTCTGGATCTGGCGAGCTTCGAAGTGGTCCGCGACTTTCGCGAAGCTCTGCCGGATATTCTGCGGAACTATGTGGATGTCGTGCTCGCCAACGAGGAGGAGGCAGCCGCGCTCTTCGACGGAATGACGACCGGGGAGCAGCTGGCCCGGCTCGCCTCGTGGTGCGACATCGCCGCGATCAAGCTGGGGCGGCGCGGTTCGCTGATCCGGAGCGGGAACGAAACGGCAGAGGTGCCGGCGCAGCTGGTGGAGAATCCGGTGGACACCACTGCGGCGGGCGACCTCTGGGCGGCGGGATTTCTCTACGGCGTGCTGCGGGAACGTCCGCTCATCGAGGCGGGCTGGTACGGTTCGCTCATCTCTTCGGAGGTGGTCAAGGTGGTCGGTTCCGAACTGCCGGAGCCGGCATGGAACGAAATCAAAGCGAAAACAGTGAAGTAATCAGGAGAAGTTTTCCTATGGAATACCAGATCAGAGATATCAATCTGGCCGACTTCGGCCGCAAGGAGATCGAGATCGCCGAGCAGGAGATGCCGGGGCTGATGGCGACCCGGGCCAAGTACGGTCCGGAGCAGCCGCTCAAGGGGGTGAAGATCATGGGCAGTCTGCACATGACCATCCAGACGGCGGTGCTGATCGAGACCTTGAAG
>CAZPWP010000128.1:0-207 GCA_964590295.1 uncultured Victivallis sp. | reverse complement strand
GCTCGGCGCGGATGTGCGCTGGGCCAGCTGCAATATCTTTTCGACGCAGGATCACGCGGCGGCGGCGATCGCGGCCGGCGGGGTGCCGGTTTTCGCCTGGAAGGGCGAGAGCCTCGTGGAGTACTGGGAGTGTACCTACCGGGCGATGACCTGGCCGGACAATTCCGGTCCGGATCAGATCGTCGATGACGGCGGCGACGCCACGCT
>CAZPWP010000127.1:0-6788 GCA_964590295.1 uncultured Victivallis sp. | reverse complement strand
CTTCTCACGGGCGGGGAGGTCTGGAGGGCGTCCGGCCCTCCGGCTCCCGCATCTCTTGTTTCGTTTCGGCAGCCTGCCTGTCTCCCCTCCGCTCCCGACCTCGCGGCCGGCATTTCTCTGCGGAAGATGGGGGGAGACGGTTGTAAATCGGAGACGGAATGGTACATTATGGGAAATCACGGATTTGCAGGAAGAGGTTATCTTGAAACGACAGTTTGATTCGCTGGAACGCCGGGTGATCCGCAGTTCGATCGACTGGTCAGGAGCGGGACTGACACTGGATCAGTTTCTTGCCGGACGCTTCCCCTATCGTTCGCTGGAGGAGTGGCGCGAACGGATCCGCACCGGAGAAATTCTGCTCAACGGCGCGTTGGCCGAACCGGATCGGCGCCTTGAACTGCACGACAGCGTCGAATATTTTCCCGAGGACCTGTCGGAGCCGGAGGCGGATCTCAATTACCGCATCGCATACGAGGATGAGACGCTGCTGGTGATCGATAAACCCGGGAACCTCTGCGTACACCCCGCCGGACCGTTTTTCCGCCATACGCTCTGGCATCTGCTGTCGACCCGGTTCGGAGAAATTCATCTGGTGAACCGGCTGGATCGGGAGACCTCCGGACTGCTGCTTGTGGCGAAAAATTCCGCCGCTGCCGCAAAACTCGGCCGCCCCGGCTGGCCGGTGCGCAAGGAGTACCTCGCACTGGTCAGCGGACGGTTTGAGCGGGAGATTGACGCCGCCGGATTCCTGGTGCCGGATACCGGGAGCGCGGTCCGCAGGAAACGGCGCTTCGTCGCCGGAGAACAGCCGCCCGCCGGCGCCGTCCGCCCGGAATCGGCCCGGACACTGCTTGCGCCGGAACGGACCGGAGTGAGGTATTCGCTGGTCCGCGCCACGCCGGTGACCGGACGGCTTCACCAGATCCGCGCCACCCTCTTTTCCCTGGGATTTCCGCTGGTCGGCGACAAACTCTACGGGCCGGATGAGAGGCTCTTTCTCAAACTGCGTTCCGGAGAACTCTCGGATGCGGACCGGGAGAAACTGATTCTGCCGCGACAGGCGCTGCATTCCACGCTGCTCGAATTCCGCCATCCGGTCTCCGGAGAGACTGTCACGGTCAAATCTCCGCTTCCGAAAGAATTTGCGCTTGCAAATGATGCGGGGGGAATGTATATTACTCTGTAAATCCCGAAATGGATTCGGGCAATCTCGAACATGGAGGAGTCTGAAAAATGAAAAAAAGTTTGCTGTTGCCGGCCGTTGCGGTGCTGTGTGTGTGCGGCGCTGTTGCGGCGGAACCCGCCGTTCCGGCCAAACCGGTGCCGCAGCCGGCGGTCGCCGAAGTTCCGCGTGATTATGACTGGACTTTTATCGCATTTTCATTCGGGACGGAGATTCCCGCCGACGCGGCGACGACCAGCGTCTACGGCGTCAAGATCGGCGTTCCCGCCGGCGGCGGCCCGGCTCCGGTCTACGGGGTGGAAGCGTCGGTCCTCTATGCCGGAACCGACGAGGTCAACGGCGTGCAGACCAGTTTGATCACCACCGATTCGAAGCGGACGACCGGTTTGCAGTTCTCGCTGGTCAACTTCTCGGTCAAGGTCGCCGGCCTGCAGCTCGGCATCGTCAACATCGCCGATGACGAGGCGTTCCAGCTCGGCGTCGTCAACATCATCCGGAACAGTTCCGTTCCCTGTCTGCCCATCGTGAACGCGTTTTTCAAATAGTCCAGAAGAGGAGTTGAATCCATGAAGAAATTTCTGTTGACGGCAGCCGTTCTCTGCGGCGCAGCCCTGATCTCCGGCGCGGCGGAAAAGGCCGCGGCGGCCACCCCGGCTCCGGCCGAACCGAAAGTCACCGTTCCGGCGAAGTGCGAGGCGGAACGGCCGCGCCCGCTTTCGCAGTGGACGCCGTTCCAGATCGTCTTCTTCCCGGGAGTGCCGAATGCCACGTGGAATTCGAATGTCTTCGGCGTCAAGACCGGACAGCCCGCGTCGGGCGGCGTCGGCCGGGTCTTCGGTCTGGAGGCGTCGTGGGTCTACTCCGGCACCGACCATATCAAGGGAATTCAGGCCTGCTGGGTTCATAACCAGAACAAGACCTTCGACGGGTTGCAGGCCTCGTTCGTGAGCAGTCTCAACTTCGAGCGGTTCAACGGGATTCAGGCGACGCTGGTCTATTGTTACGCGGGCGATTACAACGGCTTGCAGGCCAGTCTGGTCAGCATGGCCGGAAATCTGCGCGGCGTGCAGGCTGCGCTCGGTCTGAACATCTCCGGCGATGTCACCGGCTTCCAGGCGGCGGGCGTCAACGTCGTCAACGGCACCTTCACCGGCGTCCAGTGCGGCCTCTACAGCCAGGTGGAGAAGTGCAACGGGCTCCAGCTCGGACTGGTCAACATCTCCGGCGGAAAAGGGATGCAGTTCGGTTTGATCAACTACATCAAGGATGCCTGGATCCCGGTGCTGCCGATTCTGAACTTCTCGTTCTGAACCGGCGGAAGAGATGTCACGTTGTGCCGGGAGTGTGTGCTCCCGGCTTTTTCGCAATCACGATGGAGGAGACGATGCCAGAACCGGATGAGGTTGATCCGCAGCTTCGGCGGCAGCTGCAGGAGGCCGAAGCCTCCGGGGTGCCGGATTATCCCGATTACGCCCGGGGGGGCAAATGGGGATTGGCTGTCGGATTCGTCGTGCTGGTTTCCGGCGTGGTGCTGATTCTGCTCTCCGGACCGCTTGCCGGATTCCGGGAGCGGTTGTGGCGTTTCAGCCTCATTCTCCTCGGAGGTGTCGTGGCTGCCGCTCTCCTCGCCTGGGCGGTCGTCGCCTTCCGGCCGCAGAAGTTCTGATGACGCCCCTCTCCTTCGACGCCGGAACCCTGACGCTCGACGGATTCGAGGAGGGGGTTCCGGAATCGCTCCGCTCTCTGCTGCGGTACGATGAACGCACCCGCAACTGGCGCGCCCGCGCCTGCGATTACGCCTCTCTGGTCATCGCCATGCAGATGGCGAACGTGAATTTCGTCGACCGCGCCCGCGCCTTTTCCCCGCTGGAAAATCTGGCGCTGGCGGCGGAACTCATTCCGCGCCCGCACCAGACCGAGGCGTTCAACGCGTGGCGCGCGGCGATGTACCGCGGCGTCGCCGCACTTCCGACCGGGAGCGGCAAGACGGTGCTGGCGGTGATGGCCGCCGCGTATTTGCGCCGCCCGACGCTCTTTCTCGTGCCGACCATCGATCTGCTCGGGCAGTGGTGCGGGGTGCTGGAACACTTCTTCGGCCGCCGGATCGGCATGCTCGGCGGCGGCGAGCACGACATCCGCGAACTGACCGTCAGCACCTACGACTCCGCCGTGCTCAACATGGAGTTCATCGGCAACCGGTTTGCGCTGCTGGTCGCCGACGAGTGTCCCCATCTGCCCGGACCGGAAACCCGGCTGGCGGCGGCGATGTCGATCGCCCCCTACCGACTGGGACTCTCCGCCACGCCGGAACTGCCCGACGACCGGGCCGCGGTGCTCGCCGACCTGATCGGCCCGGAGGTGTGCCGCATCCATATCGACGAACTCGAAGGGAAGGTGCTCTCTCCCTACGTCATCCATCGGATCGCGGTCGAACTCGATCCGGAAGAGGCGGAGGCTTATGAACGCAACCGTGCCGTCTACACCGGATTTCTGCGCGCTCACCAGATCAACTTCAAATTCCGTTCGGAGTGGGGGCGTTTTCTCGGGCTCTGCGCCCGGCTGCCGGAAGGACGCCGGGTATTTCAGGCGTTCCTCGAACAGCGGCGGATCGCGCGCGGCGGCGAGGCGAAGATCCGCAGGGTGTGGGAGCTGGTCCAGCTTCACGCCGGGGAGCGGATCATCCTCTTCACCGCCGACAATGACACCGCCTATGAACTCGGCCGCCGTTTCTGCTGGGCGGTTGTCACCCACCGCACCCGGCCCGGGGAACGGCGGGATTTTCTGGAAAAGTTCCGGGAGGGAACCTATCCGGTGCTGGTGACGAGCAAGGTGCTCAACGAGGGGGTCGACGTTCCCGCGGTGGCGGTGGGAATCATCCTCTCCGGCTCCGGGAGCGTCCGCGAACACGTCCAGCGGCTCGGCCGCATCCTGCGCCCGGCCCCCGGCAAGGAGCAGGCGGTGCTCTACGAACTGGTCAGCTCCGGCACCGGCGAGGAGCGCACCAGCGAACGCCGCCGCGATCACCGCGCCTATCGCGGTCACGGCGATGATGGGGAAGGAGAGCTGCTGCCGTGCTGACGAGAGAGCTGTTGAAGTTCCGGCGGAAGGGGGGATTCCTCCCCGCCTTCATCGATGCGACCGACCCGGCGCTGCTCCGGCTGGCCGGGGAGCTGCTCGCGCTCTACCGTGGCGCCCGGGAAGCACGGATGACCCGCGGGGAGCTGGAGGAGCTCACCGGAGCGCTGGGCCGGCAGGCGTCGGACCGGGTGCTCGCCGCCGGGCTGAATAAACTTGCGCTCGACCACTGTTCGTTCGATCCGGTGCGCGAGATCGATTATCCGGCCCGCCGGGCGGAGCTCTTCACCTTCGCGGCGAAACAGCTTGCCGTGTGCGGCGGCGACATCGGCCGCTATCAGGAACTGCTGGCGGAACTGCCCGGCGCGGCGGAGTTCATGGCCGGCGACATCTACGGCGACCTGCCGGACCATGAGCGGGTCACC
Organism: uncultured Victivallis sp.; assembly: GCA_964590295.1. Classification (GTDB taxonomy): domain Bacteria; phylum Verrucomicrobiota; class Lentisphaeria; order Victivallales; family Victivallaceae; genus Victivallis. The sequence continues at coordinate 2,105 of CAZPWP010000127.1, read as the reverse complement.
GGATTCCGGGAGCTCTATCCCGCTGAACTGCTGCAGCGCTACAATGTCGCGCTGGTGCAGGGGCTGCTCCTCTACGCCGAATCGATCGAGGCGACGGCGGCGGATTCGGAACCGGCGGAACTGCGGCGGCTCTTCAAATATCTGAAGTTCTTCCGGCTGCTGGCGGAGGTGAAGCGCCTGCCGCGGCCGCGCGATGGAAAGAGCGCGGTTTCCCTGTCGGTCAGCGGCCCCTATTCGCTCTTCGCCAACACCCGCAAATATGCGCTTCAGCTGGCGGCCTTCTTCCCGGCGCTGGTCAACCTCGAGGAGTGGTCGATCCGGGTGAAGGTGAAGATGGGGGCGAAACGGGGCGAACTCAAGCTGAATCAAACCGCCGGACTGGTTTCACACTACCGGAACTTCTCGAGTTACGTGCCGGAGGAGATCCGGATGTTCCACGCGCTCTTCCGGAAAGAGGTGGCGCGCTGGAAGATCGTCGGCGACTCCCCGTTCATCGACGGCGGCAATCAGGAGCTGGTCTTTCCCGACCTGAGCTTCCGCCGCGCCGCCGACGGGCTGGAACTCCACCTCGAACTCTTTCACCGCTGGCACCGCGGCCAGCTGGAACGACGGCTCGAACTGCTCGACCGGCGGCCGGAACTGCCGCTCCTGCTCGGCATCGATCGCGCGCTCGCCGATGACGACGGATTCGCCGCCCTCTGCGAAAAACATCCGGCGCTGGCGGGACGGCTCTACCGGTTCCGGGATTTTCCCGGCGTTGACCGTACCGTGAAGATGCTCGACACCTTCGCGGAAAAAATCGCTTCCGGCGCGTGCGGAACCGGTCCGAAACCGCGCGCCGGGAGCGAAACGTAGCAGACAAAGAGGGCGTTTCCCTTAACGGGAGATGCGCCGGGTGTTCTCCTTGCCGATATAGAACGCCTTGATGTTGGTCTGGATCACCGTCTCCTTTTCGCGGAAGCAATCCATGATCGCCTCTTCGAAGACCCGGTCGAAATCCGCCTTGTCCTCTTCGTCGAGGAAGAGGTCGCACATCATCACGGCGATGGCGCCGAGCAGCACCGAATTAGCGTACTTGAGGTTGCCGAGCTGCGTGGCGAGGTCGGAGGCGGGCAGCGTGTAGACCACCCGTTCGCCCGGTTCTTCCGGACAGCGCGCGTTGGATTCATCGAAGAGCAGGATGCCGTTCTTCTTGAGCGTCGGCAGATACTTCTCCAGCGCGGGCTGGTTGAGCGCCACCAGAAGGTTGCAGTCCTTCTCCACCAGCGGCGAACCGATCGGATCGCGGCTGAGCACGACCGAACAGTTGGCGGTGCCGCCGCGCATCTCCGGCCCGTAGCTCGGCAGCCAGGAGACGTTGAAGTTGCGCAGCCTGCCCATCGTCGCGAGCATGTAGCCCAGCGAGAGCACCCCCTGTCCGCCGGAACCGGCCAGCTTGATCCGCCGCTCGGTCGTGAAGATGCGCGACGGATTGCGGAAGGATTCGCTGACGCCGTCGGAGACCTTGACCGGATAGAGCAGTTCCCGCACCTGTTTCACGTCGAAAATCTTCTCCGGGCGCACCAGCGGGTCGCGGCTCTCCGCGATGTCCTTGTAGACGCCGAGCGGGAAGTAGCGGCTCATCCGGTTGTCGAGGAACTCATTCATCTCCTTCGCGTGCATCTTGAGGTTCACCGGGCAGCCGCTGAGGCATTCCACCAGCGAGAACCCTTTGCGCTCGATGCTGTTGGAGATCGCCTTGCGCACCGCGAGACGCGACTTGCGGATCTGCGGAACCGTGCTCAGCGCGACCCGTTCCACATAGACCGGCGCGTCGAGCGCGGCGACCGTTTCGGAGACCTTCAGCGGATACCCTTCGGTGGAGACGCTGCGCCCGTAAGGAGAGGTCTGCGTCTTCTGCCCCGGTAGCGTGGTCGGCGCCATCTGCCCGCCGGTCATGCCGTAGATCGCGTTGTTGACGAAGAAAACCGCGAGATTCTCCCCCCGGTTCGCCGCCTGGATGATCTGGTTGAAGCCGATGCTGGCGAGGTCGCCGTCGCCCTGATAGGAGAGGACGATGTTTTCCGGATTGGCGCGGGCCAGCCCGGTGCCGACCGCCGGAGCGC
>CAZPWP010000126.1:0-6805 GCA_964590295.1 uncultured Victivallis sp. | reverse complement strand
CGGCAACGCCACCGATTCTGACGAGCAGGTGGTGATTGCCCACAACTGGGATGAAATCCGCCGCTTCATGTGGGACTATGTCGGGATCTACCGCACCAACAAGCGCCTAGAGCGCGCCAAGAATCGGATCAAGATGATCCGCAAGGAGATCGAGAAGTACTACTGGGACTTCCTCGTCACCGCCGATCTGGTCGAACTGCGGAACATCGCCACCGTCGCGGAACTTATCATCGACTGCTCACTGCGGCGGCATGAAAGTCGGGGGCTCCACTACAATGCGGACTACCCCTACCGCGATCCCGAGCTCGACTGCGTGGACACCATCATCCAGAGGGAGCTGTGACGTGTCGTCGATGAAGCATGAACTTCCGCTCGAGAACCGGGTGATTGAACTGATTTCCACACTGCAGCGCGCCGGATTTGAAGCGTACATTGTCGGCGGAGCAATCCGCGACCTGCTGCTCGGCCGCCGCCCCAAGGACTACGACATCTCGACCGCGGCGACGCCGGAGGAGGTGCGCTCCGTCTTCGGCCGCCGGGCGGCGCGGATCATCGGCAAGCGGTTCCGGCTGGTGCACGTCCACCACGGCGGCGAGCTCTTCGAAGTGAGCACCTTCCGGCAGGTACCCTCCCCGGAAAAGGCGGCGGTGACACCGGACGGGCGGAGACACAAGGAGCTGCCGGAGCACATGATTCTCTCCGACAACTCCTTCGGGACCGCCGAGGAGGATGCCTGGCGGCGCGACTTCACGGTCAACGCCCTCTTCTACGATCCGGTCCGGTCGGAACTCATCGATTACACCGGTCAGGGGATCGACGACATCCGTGCCGGGGTGGTGCGAGCGATCGGCAATCCGCGCCTCCGGTTTGAGGAGGATCCGGTGCGGATGCTCCGCGCGCTCAAGCTGGTCGGGCAGTACGACTTCACCTTCGATGCGGCGACTGAAAACGCGCTCTTCGCCATGCTGCCGCTGATCCGCCACGCCGCGCCGTCCCGCCTCTCGCTGGAGCTGGAGAAGATCTTGAGTTCCAGCTGCGGCGACAAGCATCTGCTCGCCTTTCACGACTACGGACTGCTGGAGTATTTCCTGCCGGAGATCGATGCGGCCTGGGGGAGTCCGGTCTGCGAATACGCGCTCAACCTTTTCAACGAGCGGAACTGCCGGGTCGCCGAGGGAATCTACCGCAACAGCATCTCGCTGGCGATGGCGACGATTGCGCTGCCCTTCGTCGAACGGGAGTGCGGCAGCGTCACCGGGCAGCTGTGGAAGAATTCGCCTGACGCCCGGGCGGCGATCTCCGCGGTGCTGGGCCGGCTCTTCCGCCCCCAGACGATGATGAATCGCATGACGCTTTCGGCGGAGCGGGTGCTTCAGCTGCAGGCGCTCTTCGCCGAACCGAAGAGCCGTCCGGAACAGCTGATGGAGAGCCGCTCCTACGCCCATTCGCGGGAGCTGCTGCTGATCCGTACCGCGGTGCAGGAGGGCGATGTGGCCGCTCTGGAACGGCTCTGGCCGCCCGTCGGGAACCGCCGCCGCCGTCACCGTTCCCGCCGGGAGAAGGGGCCGAAATCGTGAGGCGGCTCCGGCGGTTTGTCGCCCTGCTGCTGCTGTCGGCCGGGCTGCTTCCCGCGCGCGGCGGCGCGGAGGTGCTGAACGATCCGGCGACCGGGAAACCGGTCCGCTACGCCGGGAAGTTCTCCGCCGGCAGGGTGACGCTGCCGGATCACTATCGCGCCAAAAGCCGGGAGTTCCGCGGTGTCTGGGTGGCAACGGTCGGGAACATCGATTTCCCGCGTCACGCCGACGCGGCCTCGTTTCAGCGCGACTTCATCCAGCTCGTGGAGAACCTGCGCAAAGCGAACTTCAACGCGATCCTCTTTCAGGTGCGTCCGATGTGTGACGCCTTCTATCCGTCGAAGCTTAATCCCTGGTCACGCTGGATGACCGGACAGGAAGGATGCGGTTACGGCTCGTTCGATCCGCTCGCCTTCATGGTGGAGGAGGCACACCGCCGCAATCTCGAATTTCACGCCTGGATGAATCCCTACCGGGTGCACGGCGGCACGCCGCAGCGGCGGGACGTCTATCTCAAGACGCTCAGCCGGAACAGTTTCGCCCGGAAAAATCCCGCGCTGGTGCTGGAGTCGAAACTTGCCGACGGCCGCTATTCGCTCTTTCTCAACCCCGGGGAGCCGCAGGTGATCCGCCACATCGTCGCTTCGGTGAAGGAGATTCTGGCGCGCTATCCGGTCGACGCAATCCATTTCGACGACTACTTCTACTTGTACACCGACATCGGCAATATCGACCAAGCGGCCTTCCGGAGATGGAATCCGCGCCGCCTTTCGCTCGCCGACTGGCGGCGGAGCAACGTGGACAACGTCATCTGCGGGGTGCGGCAGGCGGTGGACGCCTGCAACCGCTCCACCGGGCGGCGGGTCGCCTTCGGAGTCAGTCCCTTCGGCATCTGGGCGAATAAGAGCCATCTCGACGCTGGTTCGCTCACCGGCGGAAAGGAGTCCTATTTCGCCCAGTTTGCCGATACGCGCGGCTGGGTGAAGAAGAGGTGGGTGGATTACATCGTGCCCCAGCTCTACTGGCCCTTCTCGCACGATGTCGCGGCCTACGCGGCGCTGACCGACTGGTGGAGTTCGGTCGTCGCCGGAACCGGGGTCAACCTCTACATCGGCCACGGCGTCTACCGGCTCGGTTCCGGAAACAGCTGGCCGGCGCGGGAGCTGGCCGACCAGCTCCGCTACAACAGCGGACGCCCGGAGGTTTCCGGTTCGGTGCTCTTCTCCTACCGCAGCGTCTTTCTGCCCGCCAACGGGACGATGGAGGAGGGAGTGAACCGGGCGCTGCGCACCTACTGGAAGGTGCCCGCCCTGCGACCGGTTTACCGCAATCTGCAGTGACGGTTGTTTGCCGATTCTGCCGGGGAGCTATTTTTCCTCTCCGGCGAGCGCGTGCTCAACCATGGCGGCGACGATCTTCTCGGTGTTTTCAGCACGCTTGTTGAGTTCGGCTTCCAGCCGGGCGGCGCGCCGCTTCATCTCTTCGAGCTGGCGGCGGTTCTCGTTAAGGCGCTGTTCAAAGTCGGTACGGAGATGCGAGGCGAGCCTCGTCTTGATGCTCTCTTTTTCCGCTGCGCTCGACGCGACGTGATAGTCGGCGACCAGGTGGCGGAACTCCTGCCGCCTGGCGAGTTCTACCTGGCGCATCGCTTCCGCCTTCTCCTTGAGTACGGAACGGAACTTCTCCGGATCGGAACTCTGGAGCCGGAGCAGCTCCTGCCGCTCCTTCTCGCTCAGATTGGCGAAGACGCGCCACATCCGCGGGCCGCCCTCTTTTTTCGGTTTTTCGCGCCCTGGCGGCGGGGGCGGCGGCTCCATCAGATCCGCCGGAGGTGCGCCTGCCGCGGGCGGCGCCGGAGCCGCGGCCGCTGTTCCGGCAAGGAGGAGCAGCCCCGGGAGGAGAAGAAGGAAGCGGTGAAGTTGCATCGTCAGTTTCCTTTCATCGTATTGAGCCCGGCAAGTTCGGAAAATGCCTGCCGCCCGCAGTAGAGTTCGAAGTTGAGATTGTAGTTCTCCTGTTCGACCTTGCTCCAGTCGGAGAGAGCGAGCAGCTCCCGGTCCACCGCCGGGCGGGGTTCCGGCGCGTCGGGCTGGAGCCAGAAGAGGCCGGAACCGACAAGAAGCGCCGCCGCGGCCGCCGCGCCGGTGAAGCTGCAGCGGCGAAAGAGCCGGCGGAAACGGAGTTTCTTCGCCTCCAGGCGTGCTGCGGCGAGAATCCGCCGGTCGAGCGCCGCCGGAACCTCCCGGCGGATCAGTGATTCGTAGTGTTCCAACTCTTTCATATGACACCTCCCCGGTCAATTTCCCGGATCAATTTTCTCAAGTTCCGAATCGCGTACTGCATTCTGCCGAGCACGGTGTTGATCGAGCAGTTCTGAATCTCGGCGATCTCCTTGAACGCGAGGTCCTGCTGTCGGAGCAGGAAGACTTCGCGCTGCTCCTCCGGCAGCCGGGCGACAGCGTCGGCGATCACCTGCCCGACCTCGCCGGAATCCAGTTCGCTGACCGGTTCCATCGCCGTCGGGCCCGGCATGTCCGGCGCGGTTTCGGCATCGAGCGGAAGTGCTCCCTCGCGTTCCGGCCGGAGTTTCCGAATCCGGTCGATGAAGATGTTCCGGCTGATGCGGAAGAGCCAGGCGCTGAACCTGCCGTCATCGCGATACTTCGGTAACTTTTCAATCACCCGCAGCCAAGTCTCCTCGAAGACCTCGTCCACTTCGACCGGGTTCCCCGGAATCAGATTGTTCAGGAACCCGTACAGCTGGCGGCGGTAGCGGTAATAGAGCATCTCGAACGCCGCTTCATCACCGCCGGAAAACGCCCGGATCAACTCGATGTCACTGGCCTCGCCGCCGCCGGTTTCGTCAGCCACATTCATTCTGTTGTTCACTCCAGTCTGTTCCAATCCATTTAACGGTTGCGGGACGGGGAAAATTGTGCGGGTCTCTGGAAATTCGTTAAAAAATTCCAGACCGGGCGGTCCGGCGCGAGCAGCTCCTCCGGCGGGGGGCCGGCAAGTTCCACCCAGCGGTACTCCTGTCCTTCGCGGCAGACCGGCACCGCTCCCGGTTCGGGCAGCGTGCGGAGAAAGATCAGCTCGATGCCGCCCCGGTCCGGCGCTGTGACCAACCGGTAGAGTTCGTCGCCCGGAATGACCGTCATGCCGAGCTCTTCCTCCAGCTCCCGGCGCAGCGCCTCGCCGGGGGATTCGCCCGGTTCGATCTTCCCGCCGGGGAACTCCCAGCCGGCGGGCGGTTTTCCGGCGGGACGGGAGGCGAGCAGCACCTTCCCGGCCTGGCGGATGACGGCGGCGACGACGTGAATTCTGCACATGATTCTACCCCGGAAAAAGTTCGGTGAGCGACTGCAGCAGGAAAAGGAACCTTCCCACCAGAAATACGCCGATCGCGTAGAGCTTGTCGATGAAGAGGAAAAGCAGCATGGTCATCACGAAGAAGGCGCCGCGGACCGCCTCCGAACTCTGCCGGACGACGCGCGGGAAGAGGTTTTCGAGGATGTTCCAGCCGTCGAAGCCGGGTACCGGGAAGAGGTTCAGCAGAAAGAGCACCACATTGAGCTCGCCCGCGTAGAAAAGCATCTCCCAGGTGAATTCGGTTCCCAGCTGGAGTTTGAAGCAGAGGAAGCAGAGCACGGAGAAGCCGACCGCGAGCGCGAGGTTGATCGCGGGGCCGCCGAAGGCGACCAGCGCCGGGCCGTAACGATGGCGCATGAAGTCGTGCCGCACCGGCACCTGCCCCCACGCCAGCCCGAAGAAGGCGAACATGATCAGCGACCACAGTCCCATCTGGCGGAAGGGGTTGAGCGTCAGGTGGCCCTTGTCGGCGGCGGTGGTGTCCCCCTCCTTGAGCGCGATGAAGGCGTGCATGAACTCGTGGCAGCAGATCGAGAAGATGACGATGATGGCCACGGCGAAGAAGAACGGCGGATTTTCCCAGAGCTGTTGAATGAAGAGCTGCATGATGATTACATTCCCGATTCGTCGAGCGCGACCGGCCAGAACTGGAACGCGGGCGTCTCGTAGGGGTGTCCGGCCCGGAGCGCGGCGATGACGGCGCGGAGATGTTCGCGATCGCAGATGGTCTCGAGTTTGACTTCGGGAACGGTTTCCAGCTTTCCGACCGAACCGACGGCGGGCGAGCTGCCCGGCAGCGGCCGGAACTGCCCGATTCCGGCGGTGGACCAGATACAGCTGTCGTAATTGCCGAGCCGTCCGGCCCCGGCGGCGGCGATGGCGGCGCGGAGCGTTTCGGCGTGGTCGGCCGGCACATAGATTTCGATCTTGAAAAACATGGGTTCTCCCGGTTGAAAAATGAAACATGCGGAATTTAGCACCGCACCGCCGGAAAATCAACTGGAATATTCTTCATAAAAATGATATATTATACAATTCAACACGATATTCAGAGGTAACGAGGAGGAGAGTTGCACCATGGGATTGTTCGACCGTCCCTACATGCAGAACGGCGGCCGTCCCGCCGACAACGGCATGACTATGATCTGGACGCTGATCGCGATCAATGCGATCGCCTATCTCTTCATTGCTCCGCCGGACTCTCAGGGATTTTTCCGGCTGGCGCTGACCAGCGGCGGAATCCGGGATTTCCACCTCTACCAGCTGGTGACGGCGGGATTCCTGCACGGGAGTTTCTCCCACATCTTCTTCAACATGTGGGGGGTCTACCTCTTCGGCACGCTGGTGGCGCCCCACATCGGCGGGAAGCGCTTTCTCGCGCTCTATCTCATCGGCGCGGTGACCGGAAATCTGCTCTTTCTGCTCTTCAACTGGGATACGCCGGCAATTCTCTGCGGCGCCAGCGGCGCGGTCTGCGCGATCATGATGGCGGCGGCGATGCTGGAGCCGAACCGGCGGTTCGTCATGATCTTCATGCCGTTCTTCCCTTTGAAGACGGCGACACTGGTGATCTGCTACACCATCCTTGAAATCATCCTTGAAGTGAGCGGCGGTCAGAGTGGAATCGCCCATCTCGCCCACCTCGGCGGATTTCTCGGCGGATACTGCTTCCTGAAAATTCTCTTCGGCAGCTCGCTGCCGTGGGATCCCTTCCGGCGCCGGGTGCGTCCGGGCGAGTGGAAGCGGCCTCCGGCATGGGACGCGACGCGTCCGTCTCCGGAACCGCCGCCCGCCGGGGGACGTGTTTCGCCGCGCGAACTCGACGCTCTGCTCGACAAGATCTCCCGCGAAGGGAT
>CAZPWP010000125.1:4761-6819 GCA_964590295.1 uncultured Victivallis sp. | reverse complement strand
CCTACATGCCGCCGACGCTCGAAGAGTGGCGGCGCCTGGTGGAACACCACATCGCCGGAATGGTCGAACTCCACGGCGAGGCGAGCGCGATGTGCATGGCGCGCAAGGTGCTGCACGACTACTTCCGGGGGCGCGGCTTCCCGGGGCCGGTACGGGCGAAGATCTCCTTTCTCGCGACGCGGGAGGAGTTCCGGGAGTTTCTCGACTTCGCGCTCAAAGAGCACTCCGAAAGCTACTGGAACCGGCTCGCGTCGGAGCCGGAGGCGGAGCGGCGGCTCCGTCGTTCCGAAAGCCGGTAGGCGCGGGGCGGCATCCCCGCCTCCCGGCGGAAGAACCGGCTGAAGGCGTAAATCGAACCGTAACCGCACCGGCGGGCGATTTCACCGACCGGCAATGCGGTCTCCTCCAGCAGCCGCCGCGCTCCGGCGAGCCGCTGTTTGACGAGATATTCGCCGAGGGAGATCCCCATCTCCTGCCGAAAGAGGCGGCGCAGATGACTGGCGGAGAGTCCGGCGGAATCCGCCAGCTCCTTGATCGACACCGGCTGCACCAGTTCCTGATTGATCCGGTGGAGCACCCGGTTCACCGGCGGCGAGAGCGGCGGTAGCTTCCGGCGGACCGGCGAACGGCCCAGTTCCCGCAGCAGCAGCACCAGCTCGAAGAGGGAGCCGGCGGTATCCCCGTCAAGGTAGCAGTCGACCAGCCGGCCGACATGGGGCAAAGCGGTTTCCGTCAGCTGCATCACCGGCTCGGGCGGCAGGTAATCCTCGTCCCCCTCCGCCTCAAAGGAGACGATCAGCCGGTCACAGCGGCGGCTCCGCTCCGGCACGCTCCGCTGCAGGAAGGGGTGCACCAGCAGCGCCTCCCCCGGTTCGAGCGAAACAGGTGAGCCCGCCACGCGATACTCCAGCGGCACCGTCGGGATAATCAGCATGTAGCGGGTGCTGATGATGGTCTTCTCATGCGGAGAGACGTGAAAGTAAAGCAGGATGCTCCCCGGCAGCCGAAATCCGGCGGAGACGGTGCGCCCCTGAAAGTAACTCGCCGGATCCGGAATGGTTCTAGCCCGCACTTCCCAATCGATCATTTCATCACATCGGTTAAAAATTTAATCATTTCGGCCATTGCGGAAAAGGTTGATTCCTGATATAATATACGGCAAAACAACCTCAATACAAGGAGATTTTCTGATGAATGAGACAAAATGCCGCCTGCAGGAGGGAAGTGTGATCTATCAAATTTTCCTGCGCAGCTTCACGCTTGACGGCACGCTGGCCGCGGCGGAACAGCTGCTGCCGCACATCGCCTCGCTCGGCATCGATCTGGTCTACCTCTGCCCGGTCGTGCTGGCGGACGGGGACGAACGGCAGGAGTTCTGGAGCGAACGGCAGCGGCAGTCGGGCATGGAGAATCCGAAAAACCCTTACCGGATCAGCGACTACTTCGCCGTCGATCCGGAGTACGGAACCGATGAGGATCTGCGAAGTTTCATCCGCGCCGCCCACAAACTGCAACTGCGGGTGCTGCTCGACCTGGTCTATTTTCACTGCGGCCCCGCCGCACGCTGTCTGGAAGAGCATCCGGATTTCGTGAAACGCGATGAAAACGGCAATCCGATCAACGGCAGCTGGCACTTCCCGCAGCTGAACTTCGACAACCCGGAGCTTCGGGAGTACCTCTGGAGCAATATGGAGTACTTCCTGCGCGAATTCGACGTCGACGGCTACCGCTGCGACGTGAGCGGCGCGGTTCCGCTCGACTTCTGGGAGGAGGGGCGCCGCCGCATGGAGCGATGGAAAGCGGCCCCCCTCCTGCTGGCGGAAAGCGGAAGCAACCCGGCCGCGGACCAGAAGTCCGCGTTCGACGCAAACTACTCCTTCGCCTTCAGTTTTCTCCTCAACGACATCCTGAAAGGAGAGAAAACCGCCGAAGAGTTCTGGGCGATGTGGGAGGAGCACCCCCTCTACCGCGAACCGGGACTCCGGTTCCTGCGCTGTTTCGACAACCACGACATCGCCAGCGACAACTACGACGCCCGTCCGGAGCGGAACGGCAGGA
>CAZPWP010000125.1:253-4751 GCA_964590295.1 uncultured Victivallis sp. | reverse complement strand
TCGATGCCGCGCTCGCCGTACTCTTCACCATGAACGGCGTGCCCTTCCTCTACAACGGGCAGGAGGTGGCCGACGGCAGGCGGCACTCGCTCTTCAGCAACCGCTTCACCGGCAGAAATCTGGTGGTGGACTGGGCGCGCGGTCTCACGCCGGCGGGCGAAGGCCGGATGCAGCTGATCCGCGAACTGGTCCAACTGCGCCGCGGCAGCCGCGCCCTGCAGAGCGGCGAAGTGGTCAAGGTCGTCAACAGCACCCCGAAACAAGTGCTCTCCTACCTTCGCTGCACGCCGGAGGAGAGCCTTCTTGTGGCGGTCAATTTGAGCGACGCCCCCGCGGAGACGGAGTTCTCCCTTCCGGGAGCGGGAGAATGGGCGACGCTGCCGCCGGGCGGCTGGATCGTCCGACCGCTCTGAGGCGCTGTTTTCAGCGGATGGCGACGCTTTCGCGCGACAGCAGACTGTAGGGAAGCACCACCGACGGCGGCGCCGCCTGTCCGTCGAGCCGCGCTTCGATAATATCGACCGTCGCCGACGCCATCGCCGGATAATCCGGGGTGATGGTGGTCTGCGGCGGCACCGCGTAGCGCGAGAAGAAAGTCTGTTCCGAAGCGATCAGCGAGATGTCGTCCGGCACCCGGCGGTTGTAGAGCGAGAGGGCGTAGAGAGAGACGATTCCGGCGTTTCCCCCCGGGCAGAAGAGGGCGTCCACCCCCTGCCGGAGCAGTTTGCCGATCAGCTCGACGTAGGTCTCCGAACCCGGTCCGGAGCAGAGGATCAGCGACTCCCCGGCGGGGAGATTCCGCGCCTCCAGCGCCCGGCGGATCGCCGCGCACCGCCGGTCGGTGTTGCCGGTGTCGGGCGAACCATGCACGATGCAGCCGATCCGGCGGCAGCCGTGTTCGACGAGGTGTTCGACGGCAATCCGCATTCCCTGCTCCTCATCGGAATGGACGAAGTGGATGTCGGAGGCGCCGCTTTCGCCCTCGCGATCGACGATGACCAGCGGCACCGGGAAGCGCGCGCCCCAGTCGGCGAACTCCGCCGGTTCCGCCCCGATCGCCACCGCCGCGCAGAACTGGATGCTGTCGAGCCGTTCGCGGTTGTTGACCGGCAGGATCTCCAGCCGGAACCCCCGTTTCGGCAGCTCCTGCGTGAGCGCCATTAAAATCATGTCCACACAGCTCTGCACCGGATAGACCGAATTGTACGGCGTGATGATCACCACGTTCCGCTGCCGGGTCGAAAGCCGCGGATGGTAGCCGTATTTCCGCGCCACCGCGAACACATGTTCCCGCACCTCCGGCCGGATGCTCGGATGATGGCTGAACACCCGGGAGACCGTCGCGGTCGACACCCCCGCCAGCCGGGCGATTTCCTGAATCTTCATAGTTCATTTTCCTCTTTTATGATTCATTTACAATATAACATGATTTTTGTGAAAACAAATCGCTGTTTGCGCAATTTTTTTCAGAAAGAATCGAAAACAGCGGTTGCCGGGGGCGGGAAGAACGGATATACTATTCCGGCAGCAGAAAACAGACCGCCGCGACGGACAGCGGCGCGGACGGTAACGCGAAGGAGGTCGGAAATGGAATTCGCAGGAAGAACCGCGTTCATCACCGGAGGCGCCTCCGGCATGGGACTGCTCTCCGGGCAGAAACTGGCGGAAGCGGGCGCAAACGTCGTACTGTGCGACGTCAATCAGGCGGCGCTGGAAAAGGCGGCGGAGGGAATCCGCGCCGCGGGCGGCAAAGTTCTGCCGCTGGTGGTGGACATCCGCAAATATCCCGAAGTGGAACAGGCGGAGAAAAAGGCGGTCGAGACTTTCGGCTCGGTGGATATTCTGCTCAACTGCGCCGGCGGCATGTCCGGTCGCTGCTGCAACAACTGCACCAGCTTTGAGAAACTCCCGATCGAGGTGATCGACTGGGGGCTCGACGTCAATCTGCGCGGCGCCATCTACTGCTGCCGCGCCATTCTCGGCGGCATGATGGAGCGCCGCCGCGGCGTTATCATCAACTTCGGCTCGGTCACCGGCGAACAGGGCGGCCGCGGCCCATCGCTCGACTACTCGGCGGAAAAGAGCGCCATGAAGGGAATGACCAAATCGCTGGCGATTCTGGGCGCGCCGTACAACGTCCGCGCCTGCTGCGTGATTCCCGGACCGGTCCTGACCCGCCCCGGCATGGCAAACATGAAAACCCTGCTCGGCCGGGCGGCGGAACCGATTGAACTGGTCAATTTCATCCTCTACCTATGCTCGGACAAGGCCGCCTTCATCACCGGCTCCTCCCACGTGATCGACGGCGGACGGCTGCTGCTTCAGCCTTAACCGTTGAGCCATCAAGGAGAAAATACGATGAAAAACTATCAGATCATCATGGAGTCGGTCAGCAACGCGACCCTCAAAGAGACAGAAGTTCCGGAACTCAAGCCGGATCAGGTGCTGATCCGCAATTTCTACACCGTGGTCAGCGCCGGCACCGAACGTGCCTGGTCGATGGATATGCCGAACGCCCGCTCGACCTTCCCCTACATGCCGGGCTACTGCGGCGCGGGGGAAGTGGTCCAGGTCGGCGACGCGGTCAGCAAAGTCAAAGTCGGCGACCGGGTGGTGGTCAACTGGGCGGGGCACCAGCTCTATTCGGTCAAGAATGAGCATCTGGTCCGCATTCCGGAAAAGGTGAGCATGCTCGACGCCGCATTCGCGCACATCGCCTCGTTCTCCTTCAACGGCGTGCGCAAGCTCCACCTCGAAATCGGCGAGAGCGCCATGGTGGCGGGCCAGGGAATCCTCGGCGTGTTCGCGTTGCAGGTCGCCTCTCTCTGCGGCGCGGTGCCGATGATCGTCTCCGACTTCTCGCCGGAGCGGCGCGCACTCGCGATGAAGCTCGGAGCGGACTACGCGCTCAATCCCGGCAACAAGGATTACCTCGACCAGATCCGCGAGATCACCGGCGGCGAAGGGGTCCGGGCGATCGTCGAAGTGACCGGCAGTGCCGCCGCGCTCCAGCAGGCGCTGGAGTATGTCGCCTGGGAGGGGCGGATCGCCCTGCTCGGCTGCACCCGGGTTTCCGACGTGCCGATCGACTTCTACAAATATATCCACCGGCGCGGAATCCAGCTCTTCGGAGCACACACGCACAGCCGGGCGAAGCTGGAATCCGCTCCGTATCACTGGACCGAGCAGGATGATTACCGCGCCTTTCTGAAACTGGTCGCCAACGGCAGGATCAAGGCCAGCCCGATCATTTCGGAGATCGTCTCCCCGCAGAAGGCACACGAAATCTACCGGATGCTCGCGGAAGAAAAGAATCCGCCGATGGGGATCGTCTTCGACTGGACGACTCTGGCATAACCAATTCCTCGGAACCCCAGGAAAAATCGAGATGAAAAAGAGACTCAAAATCGCTCAGATCGGCGTCCGCCACGAGCACGCCGACGGCAAGATGGCGACAATGCGCACCATGCCGGAAGAGTTCGAGATCGTCGGCGTCTGCGCCGAATCCCCCGCTGACCGCGAAACCTTCGGGCAGCGCCCCTGCTACGATGGACTGCGGTGGATGTCGCAGGAGGAGATCCTGAACACGCCCGGCCTCGACGCCGTCGCGGTGGAAACTGAGATGACCGAACTTGTGCCGACCGCCATGCGCTGCGCCGAACGCGGCCTCCATATGCATATGGACAAACCCGGCGGCGAGAACATCGAAGAGTTCGACAAACTGCTCGACCTCTGCCGGAAAAACCGGGTCATTCTGCAGATGGCCTACATGTTCCGCGGCAATCCGGCGATCCAGTTCTGCATCGACGCCGCCCGCAAAGGGTGGTTCGGGCAGATCTTCGAAGTCTACACCTCGATGAGCCGGGGGCGGGACAGTCAGCCGTTCCGCCAGTGGCTCTCCACCTACCGGGGCGGCGGCATCTTCGACTTCGGCTCCCACCTGGTCGACATCATCATTTCGATGCTCGGCGCGCCGGACCGGATCGTCTCGTTCCAGCAGCAGCTCGATGCGGACGGCCTCAACGACAACGGCCACGCCGTGCTGCTCTATCCGAAGACGATCGCCACGATTCAGACCGCGCTGCAGCAGGCGGACGGTCAGCGTTCCCGCCGCCTCTTCGTCAGCGGCACCAACGCGACCTTCGAACTCTGCCCGCTCGAACAGGGCTACGTCGCCTACCCGAAGTTCAACGACACGCCGCTCTCGGCGCGATTCTTCCTCAAGGAGGGGAACGAATCCTGCGCCGCGGGCGAACACATTCTCACCTTCGGCCCGATGCGCAACCGCTACATCGACCAGCTGGAGGAGTTCGCGGCGTACCTCCGGGGTGAGAAGCAGAATCCCTACACACTGGAGCACGAGCACCTGGTCCAGAAGACCGTTCTCGCCGTCTCCGGCTACACCGAATGGAAGAAATGACGGAGGGTTGCCGATGGAAAAGATCAAAATCGCCCAGATCGGCGTCTGCCACGAACACGCCTCCGGCAAGATCACCGC
>CAZPWP010000125.1:0-243 GCA_964590295.1 uncultured Victivallis sp. | reverse complement strand
CGACAACGCCACCTCGACCACCCCGAAGTTCTCGGGCAAATACCTTCAACCCTACGAAGGGCTGAAGTGGATGACCGAAGAGGAGGTGCTGAACTATCCCGGGCTGCAGGCGGTCGCGGTGGAGGTGCCGAACAACGAACTCGTGCCGACCGCGCTCCGCTGCATGGAGCGCAATCTGGCCATGCACATGGACAAACCGGCCGGAGAGGACCTTGCTCTCTACCGCAAACTGCTCGACGGCTG
>CAZPWP010000124.1:0-6822 GCA_964590295.1 uncultured Victivallis sp. | reverse complement strand
CAGGAACGCGGCGAACGGCTCGCGGAATTCCGGGCGGCGGAGGCCGAACTCCACCGTGGCGCGGAGGAATCCGATTTTACAGCCGAGGTCGTAGCGGGCACCGGCGATCCGGCGGCCGAACATCGGGCGTTTCCTGACCAGCTGCCGCATGGCGTCGGTGAGCTGGATTTCATTGTTTTTGCCGCGCGCGGTGCAGCGCAGGGCGTCGAAGATATCCGGCGTGAAGAGGTAGCGCGACGCGATGGCGAGGCGGCTCGGCGCCTCCTCCGGCGCGGGCTTTTCGATGAAGTCGCGAACCTGGAAGGTGCCACCGCTTCCCGCGATCTCCTCGCCGTCGATGACGCCGTAGCGGCTGATCTGTTCGAGCGGCACCTCTTCGAGCGCGGTGATCGGGCCGCCGAACTCCTCGAAGGCATCGATGAGCTGGCCGGTGACTGGCCGGCCGGTGTGCGAATCGAGCAGCGTATCGGCCAGCAGCACCGCAAAGGGTTCGTTGCCGACGAACGACTGCGCGCGGAGGACCGCGTCGCCGAGCCCGTTGAGCTGCTGCTGGTAGATGTAGTGGATGTCGGCCAGCGCATCGATGGCGCGGAGCTGCGCCAGAATTTCCGTCTTTCCGGTCGCTTCGAGCCGGGCTTCCAGCGCGGGACCCGGGTTGAAGTGGTCCTGAATCGCGTTCTTGCCGGAACTGGTGACGATCAGGATCTCCTCGATGCCGGATGCGGCGGCCTCTTCGACCACGTACTGGATCACCGGCTTGTCGACCAGCGGAATCATCTCCTTGGGCACCGCCCGGGTGAAGGGGAGGAAACGGGTGCCGAATCCGGCGGCGGGGAGGACGGCCTTGCGAATTTTCTGCTTCACAGTGTCTCTCCTCCGGTGATGATTTCCGGCTTGATGACCTTGATCCGGTTGCGGTGGAGCACCTCTTCGAGGCGGCGGAACATCGCCTCATCCTCGTAGGTGCCGATGATCGCACCGCCGGAGCCGGTGAATTTGGCGGAGGCCCCGGTCGACCGGGCCGCCCGGACCATCTGCAGATTCTTCTCGCTGATCGCCTCGAAACAGACTTCGCAGCGCAGGTCGAAGTTCCGGTTGAGCAGCGCGGGCAGCGCACTGTAGTTGTGCGTTTCGATCGCCTCACGGACGCGGCAGGTGAGTTCGCCCCATTCGCGCATCGCGTCGAGCACCCGGGGCACACCGGCGTCGAAGTCGCCGCGCAGGCGGCTGTGGAGCACTTCGGAACCCTCCGCCAGGTCGGTTCGGTAGGCGACGTAGAGGTTGAGGTCTTCTGGAATTTCGATCGGTTCGTAGCGCCCGACGCCGTGCCGGAGCATGTGTTCGCGGTCGAAATCCATGTAGACCGGGGTGTTGTAGGCCTGCGCCACTCGGTCCTGCAGTCCGGCGGGGATGTTCAGTTCATCCCGCTCGGTGGCGAGGACGAGATTCGCCAGCACCGCCGGTTCGACGGTGAGGCCGTAGAACCGGAACATCGCGCGCATGGCGGCGGTGATGATCGCTGACGAACCGGCCAGCCCGAGCCGGTTCGGGATGGAGCTCCGGTAGCGCATGGTGAAGTTCTTCGCCTCCAGCTTGATCCCGTTCCGGTGGCAGTGGTCGAGGAAGATCTTCGCCGCCGCCTTGAGCAGCCGGATTCCGCCGTAGTAGCCGTAGATGGCGACGTCGGCGGCGAGCTCCTCCAGGTTGCCGAAGCGGTTGTCATCACGCTTGGCCGGGAGAAGCTCCAGTTCGGGCGTCTCGTAGAGTTCCACCTCCGCCGAATAGTTGCGGAAGACGAATGCGATGGTCTTGCCGTGGTAGCCGTCGGAAGGATTCCCCACCAGCGCGGCCCGCGGGTAGGCTGTGGTTTTTATGATCATGTAATTACACCTGATGTTTCGAGTGCTGTCTGATAATATACTGCCGCTACGGCATTTTTCAACTTCGCAGGTGTGCTTTTTCCCTGTCGCGGAGCACGTTTGCAAAAACGGCCGTTCCGCGCCCCCCCGCGGAACGGCCGTTTTGCCGGGATCTTCCGGAATATACCGGGGTCAGGCTTTGAGCCAGGCGGTATCCCTGCCTTCGGCGGCGATCTGCCGGTTGAGCGGCTCCGCCGGATCCGTTCGGCGGCGAGGGCACGGTTGGCGAGGTTGATCCAGTAGTCGAAGTCGATGCCGTCGGCGGGGGACTCCGGGACGACGTCGAGGAGCGGGAAGAATTCGAAATCGATCCAGTTCCCCTCCGCCATCGCCTCTTCGAGCGCGCGGCGGGCCTCCGCCGGTTTTTCGGCGGCCTCGAACGCTTCAGCGGCGAGCCGGTACGCTTTCGCCGACTTGTTTTTCGAGGGGCGGCCGATGCCGATGCTCTCCGGAAATTCAGCCGTTTTCAGAAACCACCGGGCCGCCTCGTCGAAGGCGCGGCGGAGATCTTCCGGATCGCCAATGAACTGGGATACGCGCCGCGCACCGCCGGGCGGACTCTGGCGGTGATCCTGCCTGAATCGGACATCGAACTGCGCTGGTACTTGATCAATCTGCTCAACGCCATCCGGCAGAAGGCGGCGGAACGGGAGCGGTCGCTGGAGATCGTCTCCTCGGATCAGCTTCACATTTTCGACGAGCGTTCGCTTGCCAGAATGTTCTCCTTTGACTTCAGCCGCCAGCTCGCCGACCGGGTCAGCCGGAACAACGCCGTGCCGCTGGTCTGCATCAACGATTCCGCCCGGCACATCGATCAGGGCTATTCGGTTTTTCCCGACGAGGATCAGGCAATGTCGCTGGCGGTGGGGCATCTGGTCGGATCCGGCCACCGTCGGATCGGACTCATCCTCAACGGGAATCTCTCCGACTACAGCAACAGTACCCGTAAGGTCGCGTTCGAGCGGGAGCTGGCGCGGTTCAATCTGGAGAACAGGGAGGAGTTCATCGTCCATCCCGGCGACATCCGCTGGAAGCTGCACGGATCGGTTTGGCAGCTGCTGGACGCCGGAGGGACGGCAGTGATCAGCACCGGTAAGAGCCGTTCGGCGTCGGTTCAGAATTCGCTCCATTACTGCGGTGTCAAGGTGGCGGAGGAGGTGTCGCTGATCGGCTGGGAGCTGGCCGACGTCTCCGAATATCTCGATCCGCCGCAGACCACGGTCGGGCAGGATTTTCCGGCGCTGGCACGCTGTGCGCTGGACATTCTGGAGTGCCGGATCGACGGCGGACAGGTCGGCCGGGATACGTTGGCTCCCTGCCGGCTCAATGAACAGGCGAGCGTCGCCATGCCGCCGCAGGACTGAATGGAGAACGGCGGAAGAGTTGCAGAACTCCGAAAGTTCGATATATTACTTCGAGCGGAGCCGGGGACGGCCGGCAAGGGAGAGACGAGAGCGAAGATGATTACTGTGAAGGATGTCGCCGAACGGGCGGGAGTCGAAGTGAAAAGCGCGCGCTACGCCCTGGCGGGACTGACAATGGGAAAGCGCCGGAATGCGCGCGAACGCGCCGAACGGATGCTCAAAGCCGCGGAAGAGCTCGGCGACTCCCCGTCTCAGGTCGCCCTTTCGCTGCGCAATGGCCGGACCGGAAGCATCGGCTTCGTGGTCGGCAGTATCACCAATCCGTTTTTCCGCCGCGGCGGAGGTCGCGATGGATGAGGCGGAACGTTTCGGCTATTCGCTGGCAATTCGACTGACGCGCCGGGATGTGGCACGCCGTCTGGAATGTGTCAAGAAAGATCAGAGTTCCGGAGCGGACGGCATGCTGTTGGCCGGCGAGCTGGACGGGGATGCCGATCCCTTCTTCCGGGAGCTGCACAGGCGGAACTATCCGCTGCTGACCTTCTGCTGCCCGAATGTGCTCGGATTTTTCTCGCTGACCGGCGAGGGAGGAACGGCACTCTCTGATGCGGTCCGTTCTCTGGCGGGCGCGGGACACCGCCGGATCCTGTTCGGCGCCTGCGGACAGGGCGGGAGTTTGCAGAAGTATGCCGCCGCGTTTGCCGCCGCCTGCCGTGAGTTTGGCGTGGGGGCGGAGACGGTGTCAGCTCGTTTTCCCGATGACATTTATGCCCCGTTCCGGTTTCGGAGAGCTTCCGGCGAAGGATTTTTACAATCACGTCTTCTTCTGGTGAGTTACGGATTGTGGTAACTGCCGCCGCGCAGAATGGAGTTCGCGCGGAAAAGCTGTTCGAAGAGCAGAAAACAGGCGATCTCGTGGGTGAAGGTGAGTTTCGAGAGCGACCAGAGCAGATCCGCCCTAGCTTTGACCGCCGGATCCAGTCCGTAGGGGCCGCCGATGACGAAGACCACTTTGCGGTTGAAATTGCCGAGCAGCGCGGCGAACGCGGTGCTGGTGTACTCCTTTCCCTCCTCCGAGAGCACGATGGTGGCGGCGCCCCGTTCTCGGTCGAGCTCCTTGAGAATCGCTTTCCCCTCCCGTTCGACGGTGGAGTCCGGCAGCTTCCGGATCTCCAGTTTCGCATAGGGGCTGAGCCACTTGGCGAACTCATCGCAGCGCGCCTGGAGCGCGCGGTCCTTCAGACGACCGACGGCGATGATCTTAATCAGCATGGTCGATTACCCCTCCTCCCAGCAGCAGCTCGCCGTGGTAGAAGACGGCGGACTGCCCCGGCGTGACGGCGCGCAGCGGCCGGAGCGGAAAGACCCGGCAGCTGTCGCCGGAAACTTCAATCCTGCAGGGTTCTCCGGCGGACCGATAGCGGATCTGCACCTCGAGCGTCTCTCCTGGCGCCGGAGCGGTTCCCGACTGCCAGTGCAGTTCGCGGAGGAGGAAACTCGAGCAGAGCAGCTTCTCCGGATCGGTCTCCAGCACGATGTCTCCCGAAGCCGGATCGATCGCGGCGATGTAGGCGGGGACGTTGAGCGCGACGTTTAGCCCCTTGCGCTGGCCGATGGTGTACCGGTGGATTCCCGCATGGCGGCCGACGATCTTTCCGCGATAGAAAAAACTGCCGGAGCGGGCGGGGAGATTGCACAGTTTCCGGAGCGTTTCGCCGAAACATTCGCCCGGTACCTGAAAGCAGGCGTCCTGACTGTCCGGCTTGTCGGAGGTGACGAAGCCGTACCGGGCTGCGACGGCGCGGACTGCCGTCTTCTCCATGGCACCGACCGGGAACTCCGCCATGGCGAGTTCCGATTGGCCGAGCCGGTAGAGAAAATAGCTCTGATCCTTGCGGCGGTCGTCGCCGCGGCGCAGTTCGCACACGCCGTCGGGGCGGCGGGTGAGTTTTGCGTAGTGGCCGGTGACCACCCGTTCCGCGCCGATGGAGCGGGCGAATTCGATCAGTTTGCCGAACTTGATCCGCGGATTGCAGCGGCAGCAGGGATTGGGCGTGCGTCCGGCGGCGTACTCTTCGGCGGCGGGGCGGAGAATCTCCGCCTCGAAGGCCGGATATTCGTTGAGGTAATGGTGGACGATTCCCAGTTTCCGGCAGATTGCATCGACGGCGGTTTCGTCGCTCTGCGAGGAGCACTGCTGCGCGGCGGAGAAGGCGGGGTCCGGATGGCGCAGCCGCAGTGTGACGCCGACCGTCTCGAACCCCGCCTGCACCGTGAGCGCGGCGGCGACCGAGGAGTCCACACCGCCCGAGAGGGCGACCACCGCTTTTTTTCTGTTTTGCGACATACTGAAACAATCCTTTTTTTTAATATGCCGCATTCCGGAGGGGATTTCAAGATTGACAACGCGGTTTTGCACTGTATATTACCGATAACGATGAGGAGGTGTACCATGGCCAATCAGGAAGAAGGCAATTTCGGCAACCTGACGCCCCGGGCGCGGCAGATTCTGCTGCTCGCCAAACAGGAGGCGGAACGGTTCAACCACGACTATATCGGCACCGAACATCTGCTGCTCGGGATTCTCGCCCTCAATGAAGGGGTTGCGGTTAATGTGCTCAAGTCGGTCGAGCTCAATCTGCAGCAGCTTCGGATCGAGGTGGAGAAGTGCTGCGGCGTCGGCGGTCAGACCAAGACCTCCGGCGCGCTGCCGCTGACGCCCCGGCTCAAACGGGTGCTGGTGCTGGCGGCGCGGGAGGCGGCGGCGATGAACTACAACTTCATCGGCACCGAACATCTGCTGCTGGCGATTTTGCACGAAGGGGAGAGCCAGACGGCGCGCATCCTGCAGAATCTCAACGTCAACCCGGAGGAGGTTCGGCAGGCGATCATCAAGACGCTTGATTCGGACTACCTGCCCGAGGGGGAGGAGACGCCGGAATCCCCGCCGCCGCTGGAAACAATACTGAATTGCCCGCCTTGAACGCGTTCGGCCGCAACCTGACCGAACTTGCCGCGCGCGGGGAGCTCGATCCGGTGATCGGTCGCAAGGATGAGATCGAACGGGTGATTCAGGTGCTCTGCCGCCGCACCAAGAACAATCCGGTGTTGATCGGCGAGGCGGGGGTCGGCAAGACCGCCATTCTCGAGGGGCTGGCGGCGGCGATCGTCGCTCGGCAGGTGCCCGACCTGCTGGCCGACAAGATGATCTATGCGATCGACCTGCCGCTGATGGTGGCGGGGACCAAGTACCGCGGCCAGTTCGAAGAGCGGATCAAGGCGGTGATCGACGAGGTGCGCAACTCCGGCAAGGTGATTCTCTTCATCGACGAGCTGCACACCATCGTCGGCGCGGGCGGCGCGGAGGGCGCGATGGACGCCGCGAACATCATCAAACCGGCGCTGTCGCGCGGGGAACTGCAGTGCGTCGGCGCCACCACGCTCGACGAGTACCGCAAGTACATCGAAAAGGACGCCGCGCTGGAACGGCGGTTCCAGCCGGTGATGGTCACTCCGCCGAGCATCGAGGACTCGATTCC
>CAZPWP010000123.1:4053-6826 GCA_964590295.1 uncultured Victivallis sp. | reverse complement strand
CGACGGAATCTATTTAATGGGCTGTGTAATTACTCATAACAGGAATGCTATACTCCACAAAATCAGAAAATACAAGTAGTATTAATTGCCGAATCTATAACAGGAAATAGCCAATCGTTTTGAAATTGGCTCGTTATTTTGAAAAATAAAACGGGCAGCCTTTTCTCCGGCTGCCCCTGATGTTTCTTTTAGTCCAGCTCTTCCAAACTGATCCGGTCGATCAGCAATTCACCGATGGTATCGACGTTGCGGATGACGATCCGGATGTTTCCCGTGGCAGGGCCGGTGAATTCACGGGAGAAGGTGGTCCAATTCGGAATGTTCTGCGGAAGTTCCAGATAGCTGAAATCCTGAACCCCCCAGAGATCCGAGCACAAGCCCAGGACCCCCGGCCGGTTGCAATCCCGTCCCTTCAGACGGAAATCCACCCGGTAACGTTTGCCCGGTTCTGTCCGGACCTCATGGGTCAGCACACAGAAGTGGTGCGGCTTCACCCCGATCGAATTCGTCAGCATGATCGCATTCCCGCCGTGTTCCCCCGCTCCTTTCAACACTTTGGTCAGGCCGTGCGGAATGTTGTTGTGCACATGCACATAACCCACCGGCAGCGAATCGGCTTCATATGCATCGAAATTGTCAAAAAACTTCAGCTTGCTTGCCGCAGACGGAATCGCCGGTGCTGCGTCCTGTTCCAGCATGATATCTGCGAAGGTTGTCAGATCGCGGCCGTGGACGACCGACCCTTTGAACCGTTCCAGGTAGCGGCGCGGAACCAGCACGTCATCGTCGTTGATCGCAATGGCGTAACCGAATTTCCCCGCCTGAAGCGATTTCACGAAATCCGGGCTGATTTCTGTCCAGGGAACCGCGAACTCGTAGACAAACTTCCCGTTTTCGTAATGGATGAACAGTTCACAGTTCTCAATATGTCTGCCCGCACGGTCGTGCCAGGCTTTCGGCCCCTGCGGAGTCAGCGCCAGCCAGATGCCTTCGATTTTGCCCGCATTGGTTTCATCGGCATCGGCGGTCAGTAACAGCTGGATCGAATCCTGCAGCCAGACCCCGTCTTCGGTTGCGGTCTGGTTGAACACCTGATCGGTTACTTCGGCGGCAAAGTAGAATCGATTTTCATCCCATGCCAGATAAGTGACGGCGCTCAGGTCGTCCGGTGACCAGCTGTTGCCGAAACTGCCGTAAGTGTATGCAGCCTTATTGAGTTTGAGCGGCAACGCGTTATTCCAGTCGGAGAGATTGCCGTCAATGGCTCCGTCCGGTGCGCGCCGGACGGCGACACCGAAGTCTGCATCCAGATTCTTCACATCGAAAATTCTGCCGTCATCCAGAAGGAAGCGTATGTCGAGCGCGTAACCAGCCTGTGCCAGGCGCTGAAGCGCATCCGCATTCAACTGGGCGGAGATCAGCTTTCCCTCGCGTGCCGGCAGTTCGATCGGCAGCAACGCCAGCGGTGCTCCGCCGATTCCTGCCGGGGTGAGCTTGACCTGGCCGGAGACGGCTTTCGCCTCCTTGTTTTCGAAACGCAGCGGCAACTGGCCGGGGCGTTTTTCCAACAGGGGAATTTCCACCGTGATCGCCGGAAGATATTCAATGGAGTTGAAAATCGTGACCCGTGCCGGTTTCCCAGGGAGTTCCGTTGCGATCGAAATCTTTGTGGCGTCCGCATTGGATGGCGCCGTGATCACCAGTTCGCCCCAGGCGCTGCCATTGGCGGGGACTTCGAGAGTGGCGGCCTCTCCCTGCCAGCCGGCGGGGAGAAGCGGGCGGACTGTGACGGTCTGCGCCTTGTCCGCGTAACTCGAAACCTGGAATTTGACTGTCGTCGGGACCGTCGGAATGAAGAACAGCTTTTCTTCCAGTTCCCCGTTGTTCATCATGTAAAGATTGGTGAATACCGCATACTGGGTGCGCTCTCCGTATTTCGCAAACACCTCGCAGGCGCGTTGCAGCAGCGAAAGTTCGGACCGCGCCGCATCCCGGGCGGAATCGTTCTTCGCAAGCCGGGCCTCCAGCGTGAGTTTGTCCGCCTGCCGCAGCAGATAGCGCAGAGAGCAGATATCGAGCAATTCGGCATGTTCCTTTTCCACGAGCTTGCGGAATGCTTCCGGCTCAAATGCCTGTTCCGCTTTTCCTGCCGGGAAATCGCGCGCCGCAGCCAGATACCAGCGCAGTGCCGAGTCGAAGAGAGCCTGTTCCGTGCGGCTGATCGGCGCTTTTCGACTGTTCAGCCAATCGAGCAGAGCCTTGCGCAGTTCCGCGGTTTCGGTGGCTTTGATTGCGGCAAAGCGTTCGAATCCGTTTTGCGGATTGCGTTTGAGGAACTCCTGAAAACGGGCGGCCAGTTTTTCGGCGTTGGCCTGTGCGGCTGCGGTTACCACGGCCGGTTCGATATCGTCAATGTAAGTGACCGCCTGTGTGATTTTCGCATTTTCAGCAGGAAGCGGATTGCCGAACATATCGCTGAATTTGCCGGTGACGGTCGGGGCGAATGAACCTTCGCGTGTGGTCCATTGAATGGCAAACGGCTTCCCGAAGTTGTCGTAGACTGCTGTGTAGAATTCGGTTTTCGGATCGATCAGAAGCCCGACAAATCGGGCCGCCTGGCGACGGCGCGCAAACTGATGCAGCGATACACCGGCGGCATAATGGACCGTATTGTAGTCGCGATCCCAGTTGTAGACCACATGGGTGCGCATATCGGCGGCGTCGCTGAGAATCAGTGCTCGGACATAAAGCCGGGTGCGTACCTGTTCGTTGG
>CAZPWP010000123.1:0-4043 GCA_964590295.1 uncultured Victivallis sp. | reverse complement strand
CCAGCCGAATTCGGTGTTCCACAGCTCTTTCATGCCGCCTGCCGCGAAAAGCGGCTCATGGAGCCGGTCAAGCTGAGCGAGCGAATTGAATTTTTCAAGGGAAGCCGCTTCCGTACAGGTGGAGTTGTTGGTATAGGGGTGAACCGGAAGCGCATCCAGCGTGTCGAACAATCCGCGGTCGATCTGGAACATGAGCCAGTTGTAATCGATATGGGCGGTTCCCGAGCTGGCAATGAAGGCGAAGGGTTGGCGGGAACGGATGCCGGCTGCGCCGTGGCGGGCTACCTCCGTGTAGAGGAATTTATTCGCTCCGTTGTCTTCGTTGCCGAGCTCATGGGTTTCGATCTTCCCCTTCAATCCCTCCGCAAAGGCCTGCAGGTAGTGGCCGTAGCCCGCCGCAAAGTCCGGCAGATTGCCCGGGGTGTAGAAATCCGGATAGGCATAGAGAGTCTGGAGCGTATTGAGCCGGACATTGTGCGCGAGCCACGGTTCTGCGGCTTTGAGCACTTTGCTTATGTCGTAACGGCCGCGCTCAGTTTCCACGTCTTTCCAGTTCGGGCCTTCGAAGCGGAACCAGCGGCGCCCGAGTTTTTCCGAATCGGCCGGAGTCGTGAAGTCTTGACAGCCGCCGATGGGGCCGCAGCGGAATTCATAAATCCGTTCGGTATCAGATGCATATTGATCGCATCCGGCGGTCATGACCTGAACTCTGCAATTGTTGTACGACACGAGATTCCCGGTGGAAGGGTTGAGGATTTCAAGCGTGACATTGAAACTGCCGTACGGGAGTTCAAGGGTGATTTTCTGTTCCCGGCTGTTCTCCGCGAGCGGCAGAGACAGCGGAATTTCCTGTTTGCGCACTGTTTTGCCGCTGTCATTGTCGTTGACGGAAAGCGTGCACTGATAGGTGCCTGCCAAGTCCTCCAGATAAGGAGTGAACCGCACCGTGACGGGGATGGAATTGCTTCCGAAATGATATTCATCCGCAAGAACTTTCCCTCCGAGTGCGCTGTCGGCATCGACTTGAGAGGAGAATTCCAACCGGGTGATGAAGAGCTCGCCTTCCCGTTGTTTCGGCGGCTGCTCCAGCATCAGAAAATCGAACTTGAGCGGATAGTCGATCCGGTTGTTTTTATCGCCGGACGGCCAGGCCGGAACAGTGGGAATCGGGATCTTCACCTCTCCGGTGCCGGGGGCCGCGTTCCCGCGGGCAAGATAGACTTCGCCGGTACGGTCGACCAGGAAAGCCGCGATCGGGATCGTATCCTTTTCCGGGTTCTCATATCCGATCGTGACGGCCGACGGAATTCCCGGGATTTCCTCGTCGAAAGGCAGGCGAATGAAACTGTTGTCGCGGGACGCGGTTTTGGTGAAATTGTAAAAAATCATGGAGGAACGGGGAATCCCGCCCGGAGTGGTCAGATTCTGCGTGTATCCGGTGATGTCGCCGCGGCCGAAACTGATAATGCGGGTTTCTCCGAGATCTCCGACCGGGATCTGTACTTCCGAACCGCAAAGTGACAGAATCGCCAACAAATTACAGCTCATGACCAATGCTATGGTTAATTTCATGGTTCAATTCCCGAAGTAAGGTCGAGGAGCCTATTTCAAAACGATAGGCTATTTCCTGTTAATAACTCGTTTTCTCATGCGTCAAGCTCATCCTGGCGCCACTGAGACGACTTTTTTCTCAAAAAGCCGTAAAAAATCAAGTATATGTGCGTGAACCTCCTTCCCGTTATCACGGGAGTTACTGATTTTCAATATCGATACCGTTCAAATTCCACGTCGCAGAGTATTGCATGATCGACATACCCGCGATCGCTGTCTGCGGTGGCAGACAACATGGAGAAAATACGTTTCACCGATCAAATCCCTTATTCGTCGCCGTTGGTCGGATTGAGCGTGAAATTGTACTTGGCGCCGTAACCCGAATCGGCGGTGCTGTATGGACCGGAACCGAGAAATTCGCTCAGTTGTTTGGCTGTAACGTGGCCGTCGGCCATGAGCATATTGACGCTGCCGGACGGGATCATGGGGCGGAAATGGGCGTTCGTTGCAATGTTCTCCAACGTACTGTTGAGGTAATTGTGGAAGACATACTGCGCACTATCCATAATGATGGCGGAGCGGGAAGGATGCTTGAACTTCGTGATTTTTTGCCCGCTGAAACGATGATTGTAGCCATAGCTGCCATACTGACCGTAGGCGCCGTCGTCGCAAGGGAAGACGCCGCGGTTGATCGGACAGATCAGAAGTGTGTAGACGTTTTCTTTAAACCCGTCGTTGTAAGTGTGCTCCCGTCCTGACGAGCCGGCGTACTTCATAACGACGTCATACCATTCGAGAGTGTAGCTGGTCGAGTCAAGTCCATCGGTACTTCCTTTTACGGCACTTGGATTGTCCCCCTGAGTCGGAGGACAGAAATCCTGATTGTCCGCCTGATAAAGCGTCATGGCGCTGCCGGTCTGTTTCAGAATGTTCATACACGCACTCACTTTTGTCCGGTCACGGGCCTGGTTCAACGCCGGCAGAAGCATCGAAGCGAGAATCGCGATGATCGCAATCACGACCAGGAGTTCGATCAGTGTAAACGTTCTTTTTTTTCGGCTTGGGCTGTGGTATTGCTTTTCTGTCATGCTACAACTCCTTTTTTTGCGATGTTTCCTGTTACAAGAGAATCAAGGACGGAATTTGTTTCTGAGACTTTCGCCCGGCCGTTGTTTTTCTTGCCGGAAGACGATACACGGTTTAAATCTGCCACGGAACAGCGGATCACCAGCGGCAGTTCCAGTAGGACCTGACCGGGTGGCAGCGCCTCTTTCCTCAATTTGGCGATCAGCAGTTTCACCGTATGCGTGACCACCTCCTGGACCGGGAAACGGACGGTGGTCATCGGCGGAATCAACGTCGCTGCCTGCGGGACATCGTCAAAACCGATGACGGAGAGCTCTTCGGGAATCCGGACTTCATTGAGGTATGCCCAGCGATAAATTCCGAATGCAGTCTGGTCGCTTCCCGCAAAAATAGCGGTGATGTTTCCGAGCGACATGATCTGTTCGGCTCCGGCAACGCCTCCTTCGATGGAGTCATCTCCTTCGACGATCATGCGCGGGTCGAATTCCTGGTTGTGTTCCTGCAGAAACTCCTCCATGACTCTTATGGACGAGTCGCTGCCGTCGCTGATGAGCCTGCGGGCAGGAGAGATGATGTATCCGATCCTGCGGTGCCCGCAACCCCAGAGATAGTCAAGGATATTCCGCGTAAGCTGGTCGTGGTCAAGCCTTATTGGGATCGACTTTTCCCGGATGTTCGTCACCACCGGTGTTGCTCCGCAGAAACCCTGGGCCTCTTCCGGCGTGATCTGCGGCAGCAGGTTGATGACGCCGTCCACAAGGCCGGAGGAGAAATGCCGCAGGAGCTCCTCGCCCTTGCGGCGATCCAGTCCGGCCAGCCCGACAAGCATTTTATAGGAGTATTTTTCCAGTTCTGCACCAAGAAGATCGATGAATCGCGACGCACTTGGATTGCGGCACTCATTCACCACTACGCCGATCATCCCGGTCGATTTTTTCTTTATGACCTGTGCATAAAACGAGGGACGGTAATTCAGTTCCCGGATCTTTTCAAAAATCTGTTCTTTTACCTGCAAACTGATCGTCCGCTTGCCGCTCAATGCGTGAGAAACCGTGCTCGGCGAAACTCCCACCGCGTTGGCCACGTCCCCAATTGTCACTCTCTGTTTGCTCATTCCCGCTGGATCTTTTTTCCGCAACTGTTTCACGGTTTAGTCAAAACGTTTTGACAGTTTATTTATATTATGGCCCTTTCAGGCCATTTTGTCAAGAGCAAAAAAGAAAAAAATCATTTTTTTTTGCCTCTTCCCCGGAATTTGTGGACGAAATCCGGTTCCGGGAGTTCGCCAGGCTGGTGATATAAGCACACGTTTGCAATTTTGAGCGTCCGAAATCCGAACGATTTTCTGATCGTCAGATTTCTTTTCCCGTTCCACCCTTCGACGATCCCGCTGTTGCACTGCTTTT
>CAZPWP010000122.1:0-6834 GCA_964590295.1 uncultured Victivallis sp. | reverse complement strand
GGTAAAAAGGCGGGAGGCTCCGCCTGCGCAACCGACCTGCTCCTCCGGAGCTCTCAGGTCGGTCGGTTGCTTCGGCTGCGCCAGCTCACGTTTGTCATCTGTAATCACTCAGATGCAAATGTGCGCAAAATATCGGACACTACCCAGGCGGCACCTTCGGACCTGGGCCGGAACCGGAAGAGAGATGAATCTTTACATTTTCAAACTGAATGCGCTGCTGGAAGCGGTGGCCGCGTTGACCGGAACCGGGTGCGTCTGGAAAATTTCACGGAACGGAAGATCGGAAGTCCGCCTGCCCCAGCCGGTTCGTATCCACGATGCGCCCTTCTGCCGGATGGTCAAGAGCCGTTGCGGAGCGCTCTCCCGTTGCAAACTGAACGACGCCAAGGAACTCTCGCTTCTCGCGGAGAAGTTTCCCGCAGAATTCGGGCACTGCTGCCACGCGGGAGCATTTGAATTTGCGATTCCCATACGCAACCGTTTCGGCTGGATTCTGGGGATGGTGCTCTGCGGACCATATCGTCCGCCCGCCTCGACCGATGCACGTTTCGACGGCCTCCCGGAGTGGCGTCCGGAACAGGGGAAACCCCTTGCCACCCTGGTGGAATACGCGTTTCGGCCTGTCGTCGAACAGTTATATGACACGACAGGCGACGCGGTCCGGGATCTTCGCATCACACGCGCCATCGAGTACGTGAGAAATCACCTTGATCGGCCGATTCCCATCCGGGAAGTCGCCGCCCTCTGTTTTCTGAGCTCTTCGCGTTTCTCGCACATTTTCCGCCGGGAGTGCGGAATCGACTTCACGACATTTGTATTGAAGCTGCGCCTGGAACTTGCCTGCAATCTGCTCGCCAACACAGAACTGAGCATCGGAGAAATTGCGTCCGCAAGCGGGTTTTGCAACCAGAGCCATTTCGGGGCCATCTTCCGGCGGGAAAAGGGATTGTCTCCTGCGGCATATCGCCGTGCCAACGCGATCGACGATATTTGAACAGAGAAAGAACCGGCCTCTTTGTCGGAATCGATGCCGTATCGCGGGATATCGCCGTGCAAAATTGCGGGATGGCTCCCGCCGGCATTGAAGCAACGGAGAACTCTCCTCTTTTCCTGCCAATCCGGGAATACGACAGCATTACGACAAAAAACGGCAGAATTACAAGAGTTTTTTGTCGGAACTTAAGGTATAATATTTTTCAGAAGCGATGGAAACAGCATGGTATAACCAGCAGGAGAGAAAAAGTGTCGGTCATTACAGAAAAACAGCTGACGTTCGATGTCGTAGTCGTAGGCGGCGGAATCGCCGGACTTTGTGCGGCAGTGGCGGCGGCACGTCACGGAGCAAAATGCGCAATCGTACAGGACCGCCCCATGTTCGGCGGCAACGCTTCCAGCGAAATCCGGATGTGGATCTACGGCGCACGCGGGCCGAACCGCAAGGAAACCGGTCTGCTGGAAGAACTTCAGCTGGACAATATCTATTTCAATCCGGAGATGAAATACACCCTCTGGGACGGAGTCATGTACTCCTTCGCCAAAACGGAATCCAACCTCACCCTGCTCTTGAACACCACGGTGGAAACATGCCGGGTGGAAAATGATTCGATCGTGGAGATCTCCGGCTGGAATTTGTCGTCCTATACCCGGTACCGCATCAAGGCAGGGATTTTCATCGACTGTTCCGGAGATGCGATCCTGCGTCTCTCCGGGGCGGCGGCGCGCCATGGCCGGGAAGGAAGTGAGGAATTCAAAGAGTCTCATGCCCCGGCAGTTCCCGACGACTGCACTCTCAGCAGCTCGATCGTGATGCAGCTGCGGCGAACCGATGCTCCGCACCGCCCGTTTCATCCGCCGGCGTGGGCCTACACGTTCAACGATCAGAACATCCCGCCCCGCAACTGGTATCCGGAAGGGAACAACTTCTGGTGGCTCTCCTTCGGCGGGATCAAAGATACCATCAAAGATGCCGACGAAATCCGGGATGAACTCTATCGAATCGCCTACGGTGCATGGGCATACATCAAAAACCATCCCGATGGTCGGGGAAAAGGCTGGACGCTTGACTGGATCGGCAGCCTCCCAGGCAAGCGGGAGAGCTGGCGTTTTGAAGGAGACCATATTCTCACCCAGAACGATATTGAAGCAGGGGGAATCTTTCCTGATACGGTGGCCTTCGGCGGCTGGAATATGGATGAGCATATGCCCGAAGCGTTTTTCTTCCCGGGGAAACCCTCCATTCTGCACCCCACCCCCTCCCCGTTCGGAATTCCCTACCGGAGCCTCTACTCGCGCAACATCAATAATCTGCTGTTTGCCGGCCGCCAGATTTCCGTCACACACGCCGCACAGAGTTCAATCCGGGTCATGGGAACCTGCGCCGTCACCGGTCAGGCGGTGGGGACGGCCGCCGCACTGGCCGTCCGACACGGCGTCACGCCGCGCGAGGTCGGCAACTCCTACCTGACAGAGCTGCGTGAAAAACTGCTCGAAGACGATCAGTTCATTCCGGGCCTCCGGCGTACCCCGTCTACTCTTTCGCTCCTCGGAACGCCGTCTCATGCCCTGCTGCGCGACGGCATGGATCGGGACTGGGATGACGGGGTCCATGGAATCGCTCTTTCTCCCGGGGAAAGCTGCGGCTACACCTTTCAGTCCCCCGTGGAAATTTCCGGCATCCGCCTGGTGTTTGACAGTAATCTCGCCGATAACAAACGGCTCTTCTTTGAGGAAGGACGACCGGCGCGGGAGATGCCGGCGATTCTCTGCCGTAAATTCGAAGTGTCGCTGCGGCACCCATCCGGAGAGTGGAAAACAATCGCGGCGGAAGAAGAAAATCGCCATCGACTGGTCCGTTTGAGCTGGCCGGTGGAAACGGCAACGGCAATCCGTCTGACCACGCACGCCTCCTGGGGCGGCGGCGCCTGCCGTCTCTTCTCCCTGGATGTGTTATGATGAGCCGGAACGATCCACCGCATAAGTTTGAAATGGAAATCCACCCCGCAGAGAACAGAAAAAGAAGGGAAATTTGACTATGAAGATCTGTCGTTGTTTTACGCTTATCGAATTGCTCATAGTTATAGCGATCATCGCAATTCTCGCCGGCATGTTGCTGCCCGCGTTGAATCAGGCCCGCCAGAGAGCCCGGAACATCACCTGCATCAGCAACCAGAAACAGCTTGGGACCGCCTACATTCTCTATGTGGATGGAAACAACGGCTTCATGCCGGTTTCCGGATGTGCCACGGATACCTATGAGGAACCGCTGACCGCAGCGATTACCATTCCCAAGCTGTTGAGTCAGTACCTGGCCGGCAGAGGCGTCACGCCGGACGAATCGTTGCAGCGAAACCGGATTTTTGAATGTACGCTCCATAGCACACCGGTCAATTACAATTCCAGCGATTTTCTGATGGGCCGATGGTTAAATGGAAATGTCCACTTCGGCCAGGGCGGAAGGTACACCGGTTTTTCACTCGGTCAGACGGTGAAGCCATCCGAGAAAGTGGTCCTGATGTGCGCCCTCGGGGGCAACCTCAGCGACAGAACCTTTTTCCGCCCGACCTGTAATCCGCCCGATGGTACCTTCAGCGCCAGCAGCAGTTTTGTGAGCAGCGGACTGGTCCGTCCCGGTCCGCATCCGGGAGGAAGCTGCGGGTTCCTGTTTGTGGACGGACACGCGGGAACGAAACCGATCTCCTTCTGGTGGAATGGTTCGGAACTTCGGGAATATCCTTTCAATCCGAAGAAGAAGGAGCAGGACTGATCCCCCCTCCGCGCCATTCAGCGGCTCCGGACGAAAAAGAAATCTGTACTGCAAAATTGAAGAGAAAGGAAGGTACCGATGAGGTTACATCGAAACGCAGTTTCCGCACTGTTTCTGCTCTGGTGTGTAGCTCTTGCTGCAGAAAAACCGGTGAATCTATGTCTGCAGCCCGGAGTAAAACTGACGGCGGATTGCCACTATCAATCATTTATGCCGGAAAGAGCGGCGGACGGGAATCGGAAGTTGATGGCAAGTCGCTGGCTGAGTCGGGATGAAACAGGGGCCCACTGGCTGGAGGCGTCGTTTCCGAATCAGCAGGAAATCAACAGCGTCACGCTCTCCTTCTGGAAAGCCACCCATCTTTCGGTCGATTTCGATATCCAGATCCGGAGGGATGGAGAGTGGAAGACGGTACGCGAGATCCGCAGCAACACGCAGCCGATCTGTTCCCATGCCTTCCCGACGGAGAAGTGTTCCGCGGTACGGGTATTGTTTCATCGGCAGATTCCGGACGGGATGGTGCGTCTCTATGAATTCGGCGTCTTTCGTCAGCCGCACCCGATGGAAGCGACACTCTGCGACACTCTGCGCAACGGCCTGCTGACGACGAAACCTGCACCGCAGCTGCAACTTCGAAACTGCGAACCGGGCAGCATCGCACGGATTCCCCTGAAAGTGGAACTGACGGACAAGCGGGGGAAGTTGCTCCGGACCCTCGAACAGACCATCTCCTTCACCGACAGCACCACGGTGAATCTGCCGCTGCCGGAGTCGTATGGAAGTTATGAGTACCGGGTCAACGTTCTGGATGCACCGGTCCCGGCGGTCTATTTTCCCGCCGCTCCGGGGAAATACCGGACCGCCTCACCGTTCGGCGTGCATTACCATGACAGCATTGACGCCATTGTGCATCACGCCGGGATCTACTGGTGGCGCAATCACGACATCTACGGACGCTGGCACGACAACTATGACGCCGATGGCAAAGAAGATTGGACGAACTATGAAAAACGGCTTGAATTCATCCGGCGAAACCAGATTCGCGAGTGTTCGGTTTTTCTGGGGGCGCCGCCGGCATATTCGACCATTCTGCCGGGAGAACCGGTGAAGAACCGAAATCACAGGACCTATTCTTCCTACCACTCCTACTATCCGCCGTCCAATCTGGGAAAATGGGTGAGCGACTACCTTGTTCCGATGGCAGAACGGACAAAGAAAGCCTCTCCGTTCCGCGCATATGAGGTGTGGAACGAAGCATGGAGCTATTACCGTCTGCGGGGGCCGCGCGGAACGGTCGGCGAAGCCGTTGAAATGTTCCATATCTCTTACGACGCACTGAAGAGGATTGACCCGGAGTCGCTGGTCTTCGCAACCGACGTCAAACCGGAAGCGGAAGACAACCCCTATGGATACAAAAGCTTCGGCCGGGACATGTTCGAGCTTGGCTTTCTCCGTTACACGGATCTGCTCTGCTGTCACAGTTATGGAGTCACAACCTATCCTCGGCTGGAAAAGATGCGGCGAAACATGTGGAATTTCGGCCGGGACTTCGAACTCTGGTCCACCGAGACCGCCGTGGAGGGGAAACCGGCCTGGCAACTGATGGAATCGCTTGCGGCACATCGGGCCGCGGGAACCGGAAAAACGTTCCTGTATACCGGGAACCGCTGGGCGCCCTTGATGCTGGACGAGGAACCAACGCTCTATCTGGTAGCGCAGGCCGCGCTCTGTCGTACGCTCGGCGATGCGCTTCCGCTCGGTTTTTTTGTGAAGAATGGAGTGCGGATCTTCCTCTTTGCCAACGGCGGCACATCGGTTGCCGTGCTCTTCACCAGCAGCCGGCAACCGATGAAGGTGGAGCTTCCGCTCGGTCCTGCGACGAAGCTGGAAGATATGTTCGGGCGTCCGCTCTATCGATCGGATGCGGTGCTGTCACAGGAAACCCCGGTGTTTGCAATCGATCTTCCCGACCGGCTGGTTCGGCAGGCAATTGCAGAGCGGATCCGGTTTCATGCGACCGAACCCGATGGGAAAGGGCTGGAAAAGCTGGCCGACCGGCTCGAGAAAACTTCCGATGCCGAATTCGCCGATGTACTGGAACTTGAGATCGCCGCACTTCAAAAGGAGCGGCGGACCGCCGAAGATGAGCGGCTCTACTCCACAGGCAAGGTGCTCGATTTCCTGCTCAATGCGAAAATTCTACTGGCACGCAGGGAGGGAAAAGCGGTGGAGACGGCGGTGACTCCAGCCGGGATACGCGAAACGGTAACCGGGCAGTGGAAACGGATTTATCACCGAACCGGCAACAACGGAGTCATGCTCAACACGGAGCGTCTGACCTCCCGTGCACAGAGACAGATGCAGCAGGCTGCGATGTATGACAGCGACGGAGACGCCATTGCGCGCGATCTTCTGCTGGATGCCGCAGAGGAGGATCTCGCCAATGCCAAGCGCCGGATCGTGCAGGAAAGAATTGTCGAATTATACCGGTCGAAAAGTTACTTTCGAAGCAACAAGCGTCTGATCCGTTCGGAGCTCTACTGTTTTCCGGCCGGGCGCGCCCAGGAGGCGGTGATCACGCTGGCGAATCCGTTCGGTCGGACGCTGTCGGGAACATTGGAAATCATTCCTCCGGCGGGCTGGAAGATGAATGCGACCACGCTCAACTACAAGGTGCCGGCCCAATCCCGTTCGCTGTTGTCGATCGAGGTAACAGCGCCAAAGGAGTTCCGCAAAGGCGAGGTGGTCAGACTTCGGATACGGGACCGGAACGGAAACTTTCCTCCGCTTGAAGCGACCTGTGAAGTTCTGGAAACAATCCCGGCCTTTCCGGTGCTCGGAGGCCAGCTCAGCACCGGAAAATTTACCGGGAATTGACTTTTAAGATTCCCGCAAAACGCCGGTCGGCAGAAGTGTGGGCCGGCTTTTTTTGGGGTGCGCCCGGCATGGCACGACTACCGTGGGAAAGTCCCGAAGCTGCCCGACAGGGGGGGGGAAGGCTGCAGCAACAGGACTTTGGTGTCATCCGCGAGGATGAATCAGAAGGAAGTCCATAGCAAAGCATTGGCCCG